>NZ_LZJB01000504.1:0-60070 GCF_001666895.1 Mycobacterium sp. E3298 | reverse complement strand
GGGTGCGGCCCCCGGTGTCGACGATGCGGTGCCGACTGCTGAACGGCTTGCCCCGCATCACGCGGTCCAGGACGGCCGAGGCGCGTTCGCGGTCCTCGGGATGCTTGTGCTTGAGCAGCAGGTCCGTGGTGGGCTCGACCTGCCCGGGCCGGTACCCGTGCATCCGCGCGACCGCGTCCGACCACTCCCAGCGCTGGCCGTCCAGGAAGAACCGGAAGCGACCGACGCGCTGCGGTTCGCCCAGCCCCAGCACCAAGTCGACCGCGCTCAGGTCGTCCTCTGCCACCACGCCGGACATCAGCGCCTCCGACGCGGCCGCCTCCCGGGTGGGCTCCCCGTCGCGCCGGTGAACGGCCTCGTCCTCGAAGTTCACGGTCATCGCGCGTTGCCCTTCAGATCCGTAACTATGTCCCTGGCATATCAATGCCCACTTTTGCGCGGGTCCATGCACGGATCAGGCTTTTCGGTACGGCTCGGCGTCGGCGTGCTTGAAGTCCAGCCCCAGCCCGGGCCGGTGTTGGTCCGGCCGCAGGGCGCCGCCGTCGGGGGGCAGGGCGCCGTCGAAGAACATGTGCTCGATGCGGTGGTGATCGTGGAAGTACTCCAGGTGCCGCAGGTTCGGTACGGCGGCCGCCACGTGGGCGTGCAGGTTGGGGGCGCAGTGCCCGGACACGTCGACGTTGTGGGCGGCGGCGACGGCCGCGGCCCGCAGCCAGTCGGTGATGCCGCCGCAGCGGGTGACGTCGATCTGCAGGCAGTCGACCGCCCCGGCGGCCAGCATGCGGTGGAAGTAGACCAGGTCGTAGCCGTACTCGCCGGCGGTGACGTCCGGGGTCACCTGGTCGCGCACCTCGTGCAGCCCGGCGAGGTCGTCGGAGGAGACGGGTTCTTCGAACCAGGTGACGTCCTGGTCGGCCATCGCGTGGGCGACCCGGATCGCCTGCTTGCGGCGGTAGGCGCCGTTGGCGTCGACATAGAGTTCCACCTCGGGCCCGATCACGCTGCGCGACAGGGCGATCCGATCGAGGTCGCGGCGCTCGTCGGAGCCCCAGGACTCGCCGATCTTGATCTTGACCCGCGGAATCTTCCACTCGTCCACCCAGCGTTCCAGCTGGGCGCGGGTCTGCCGCTCGTCGTAGGTGGTGAAGCCGCCGCTGCCGTAGATCGGCACCGCGTCGTGCGCCATGCCGAGCAGCCGGCAGACCGGTAGCTCGAGCAGCTTGCCCTTGAGGTCCCACAGGGCGGTGTCGATCGCCGAGATGGCGCACGACACCAACCCGGGCCGTCCGTTGTTGCGCATCGCCCTGACCATCGCCTGCCAGCCGCCGGTGATGTCCAGCGCGCTGTGTCCGGTGAGCGTGCCCGCGAGCGCCCCGGTGATCAACGCCGCGCAGGCGCCGTCGGCGTACGTGTAGCCGATCCCGCGCCGCCCGCCGGCCGTGACCGCGGCCAGCACCAGCGTGGTCGACGACCAGGGCAGGGTACCGTCGGCTTCCGGTGCGTCGGTGGGGATTTCGTAGACCTGCGCGGTGACGTCGTCGACGGGCGCGTCGAGCGTCATCGGGTCCACCGGCGGGCCGCGAGCCACGCGCCGAGCCCCGCCGCCCCAAGCGCGCCGGTGCCGCTGGCGACGGGATGCTGCGACGCCCACAGTTGCGGGCTCAACGTGTGGGACTTGTCGTCGAACCCGCCGTGGGCGCCGTGGTCGCTGCCCGGCTCCTGGTCGAGCGGGTGCCACAGGTTGTGCGGCCGCCCCGCGCCGACGCGCTCGTCGGTCTGCTGCGAGTCGTACCCGGTGCGGCCCAGGTAGCGGTCCAGCAGCGGTGCGACGAATTTCTGCGCGAGCAGTGTCACCATCGTGGAATCCCCGACCCAATATTGTTTGCGCCCAGGGTGATCCGCGGCGTAGAGGACACCGCGGGCGGCGACCTCGGGCTGATAGATCGGGGGCACCGGCTGGGGATGGCGCGGCAGCCGGGACAGCACCCAGGAGAACTGGGGGGTGTTGACCGCGGGCATCTGCACGACGGTCACCCGCACCTTCGAGTGCTCGTGCAGCAGCTCGCAGCGCACCGATTCGGTGAACCCGTTGATGGCATGCTTGGCGCCGCAATAGGCGGACTGCAGCGGGATGGACCGTTGGCTGAGCGCGGAGCCGACCTGGACGATGGTGCCGCGGTCCCGCGGCCGCATCTTGTTCAGCGCCGCCATGGTGCCGTGCACGTAGCCGAGGTACGACACCTCGGTCACGCGTCTGAACTCCTCCGCGGTGATCTCGCTGAACGGCGCGAACACGGAGGTGAAGGCGACATTGACCCAGACGTCGATGGGCCCGAATGCGGCCTCGGTCTCGTCGGCGGCGGCGACGACCGCGTCGTGGTCGGCGACGTCGGTCGGGATGGCCAGCGCCTTGCCGCCACCGGCTTCTACGTCGCGCGCGGCGCCGTCCAGCCCGGCGGTGCCGCGGGCGAGCAGGGCCACGTTCGCCCCGCGCCGCCCGAACAATTGGGCGGCGGCCCGCCCGATGCCGGCGCTGGCTCCGGTGATCACGATTGTCTTCGGGGTCGGTGTCATCGCCGAAATCTCCTTTCAGCCGTGATGGACGGCGTCGTCGGCCAGGGTGGACGTGCACTCCAGCATCAGCGCGTGCGCGAAGGCCTGGGGAAGGTTGCCGCGCAGCTGGCGCTGCCGGACGTCGTATTCCTCGCAGAACAATCCCGGGGGTCCGCAGGCGGCGCGGTTGCGCTCGAACCAGCGCATCGCGCAATGGTCATGTCCCAGTTGGTGTTCGGCGAGCGCCATCATGAACCCGCAGAGCAGGAACGCGCCCTCGGCGTCGCCGAGGTCCCGCTCGTCGTGCCGGAAGCGGTAGACGAACCCGTCGTCGCTGAGCTGCTCGCGGACGGCGTCCAGCGTGGCCCTGGTGCGCGGGTCGTCGGCGGGCACGGCCCCGCGCACGGGCGCCAACAGCAGCGACGCGTCGGTGCCGCGCAATCGCGGACTGCGCTGCCAGTAGCCGCCCTGCGGGTGCAGGCTGCCGGCGGCGGTGTCGGCCAGGATCGCGTCGGCCAGCGACGTGCAGGCGGCCACCTCGGGGCCGCCGCCGGCCACCTTGGCGATGGCGCGCAGCCCGGCCACGCATGCCAGGCGGGACTGCGTCCAGTGCTCGTCGTCGATCTCCCAAATGCCCGCATCCGGTTCGCGCCAGCGCTTTTCGATCGCCCCGATGGCGGTCTGCGCGGCGCGCCACCCCTCGGCGTCGAGCCGGCCGGCATTGCCCGCCCGGGCCAGCAGCTGCAGCGCCTCCCCGAAAACGTCGAGCTGGAATTGCTGGTTGACCCAATTGCCCACCTTGTCGGTGCCCCCGGGATAGCCGGGCAGGTCGAGGTCTTCCTCGCCGGGCACGCTGTCGCCGGTCACGGTGTAGGCCGGCCTGAGGTCGGGCCCGTGTTCGAGTAGGCGGGCGCCTACGAATTCGACCGCGCGGTCCAGCAATTCGTTCGCGCCGACCGTCGCCGCGGCGATACCGGCGTAGACCTGGTCGCGGATCCACGCGTAGCGGTAGTCGTAGTTGCGGTTGGTGTGCGCGCGTTCGGGCAGGCTCATCGTCGCGGCGGCGACCATCCCACCGCCGCTGCTGGTCAACCCCCGCAGCACGGCGTAGGAGTGCCGCCCATCGCGCGGGGCGATGGTGCAGTTCAGCTCGGGCATGCTGCGGTGCCACGCGGCTTCGGTTGCGTCCCAGGTGATGTCGGGGTCGGGCGGCCGGTCGGGGAGCGCGCGTTCGGAGAGCTCCAGCACGAAGTCGTGCCGACCGCCCTCGTCGACGGTGATCTCGCAGGTGAGGAGCTCCCCGCGGCCGCGCGTCCCCCGCACGGAGCGGACGTCGCAGCCGCCGGCCCAGCGCCATCGCAGCGGTCCCGACTTTCCGCTCCAGATCCCGTCGTCGACGCTCGCCTCGCCGCGGCCGTGGCGGCCGAACGCGGCGCTCGGCTGCAGCACCACCCGCACGCACGCGGTGCCGCGGCAGCCGATCAGGCGGCGCAGCAGCACCACCCGCTCGGGGTCGCCCGGAAAGGCAAGGGCCTCGCGGCATTCCACGATGCCATCGCGGGTGATCCAGCGGTTGCGCCAGATCAGGCTGCCCGGCTCGTAATAGCCGCCCCACACGTGCCGCACGTCGGTCGGGGTGATCGCGTACATCCCGCCGCCCCCGATGAGGTTGGAGAACACCGCGTCCGAGTGCCATCGCGGCGCGCACATCCACGCCACGTCGCCCTGCGGCCCGATCAGGGCGCCCCGCTCGCCGTCGGCCAGCAGCGCGTATTCGCGCAACACCCGGGGGGAGTAGGTCGCCTCGACGTCGATCGTGTGGTCAGCCACGGATCCCCGCCTCCGCCGGTCGCCTCGCCACGACGTCGGTGCCGATCTTCCGGGTCGCCATCCGTTCGGCGAGCCGTGAGGCCAGCGCCATGATCGTCAGCGCCGGGTTCGCCGAGCCCTGCGTCGGACACACCGAGCCGTCCGCCAGGAACAGGTTCGGCACGCCCCACACCCGGTGATCGGAGTCCACCACCGAGTTGTCCGGGCGGGTGCCCATCCGGGCGCCGCCGATCAGGTGGGCGAAGCGCTGGATGGTGAGCACGTCCTGGGCGCCTGCGGCCTGCAGGATGTCGCCGATCACCTCGGTGGAGTAGGCCATATTGGCCTTGTCGTTGTCGCACAACGTGTAATCGAACCGTGCCACCGGGAGGCCGTAGCGGTCCGTCTCTTCGACGAGGGTGACCCGGTTTTCCGGCAACGGCAACAACTCGTTGAGCACGCCGATGGTCGCCCAGTGGTTGTAGTCGCGCATGTACTCCCGCAACGCGCGGCCCCAATGCCCGTCGGCCAGCACGTGTTCGGCCCATCCGATGGGCAGCGGCGAGACGGTCTGGATGGAGAAGCCGCGGGCGAACCCGCGCGACGCGTCGGTCTCGTAGAACTGCTCCGAGGACACCTCGGGGGGCGGGGCCTTGTACATCCGGATTTCTTCGGGCCACCGGCCCGCCGACTGCGTGGCGCCCTGCACCATCACATAGCGGCCGACCTGGTCGTCGTTGTTGCCCAATCCATTCGGGAAGCGTTCGCTCGCCGAGTTCAGCAGCAGGCGTGGCGTTTCAATGGAATACCCGGCGATCGCGACGGCCTTGGCCCGCTGCAGCCGTTCGGTGCCGCCGGCCTCGTCGTAGTAGACGACCCCGCGGGCGGCGCCGGTCTCGTCGAGCTCGACGCGCGCGGCCATGCAGTTGGCGCGGATCTCCACCGCGTGGGCCAGCGCGTCGGGCAGGTGCGTGACGTACGGGCTGGCCTTGGCGTTGACCTTGCAGCCCTGCAGGCAGTAGCCGCGGTAGATGCAGTGGGGGCGGTTGCCGAAGGTGCCGTTGACGATGCCGACGGGCCCGACCCGCATCTCGATGCCCAGCTGCATCGCGCCCCGCCACAGCTTGGCGGCGGCACCCGAAATGGGGTGTGGCGAGAAGGAGTAACGGTGCGGGTAACCCCACGGCCAGTTCTGTCCGGCCACCGGCAACTCGAGTTCGATGCGCTCGTAGTGGCGGCGGATGTCCTCGTAGCCGATCGGCCAGTCCGCCCCGACCCCGTCGAGGGTGTGGGTGTGAAAGTCGCTGGGATGGAACCGCGGGGTGTAGCCGGCGTAGTGGACCATCGAGCCGCCCACCCCGCGCCCGGAGTTGTTCTTGCCCAACTCGATCGGGTCGTCGCCGCCGATGATGCGCTTCTGCGTCCAGTACAGGGAATGGGAGCCCGCCTCGTCGGACACCCAGTCCTCGTCCGGGTGCCAGAACGGGCCCGCCTCGATGATCACCACCCGCCAGCCGGCGCGCGCCAGCCGTTGCGCCAGCACCGATCCGCCGGCGCCCGCCCCTACGACCACCAGGTCGACCTCGTCGTCGTCGCGGTAGCGCCGCATCGTCTTTTCGCCGGGCAGGTCGCGCGCGTGCACGTCGAGCAGGAACCGTGATTCGTTGTCCTTCGGCCCGATCGCCCCCCTCAGCAGCCCACGGAGCCGGTCGCCCATCACACCTCACCCCGCTGAACCACGCGGACCGGGTCCTCGTCGGTGGCGCCCGGGGTCTCGAAGGGCTCGCGAGCGGCGGCCGGGCCGGTGGCGCCGCCGAGGCGCATGAACCCTCGCGGGTAGGCCGGTCCGCCGAACCCGATCTCGTTCCACGCCCACGGATGGGAGTAGAAGCCGGACAACACCATTCGCATGCACACCGACCAGGCGCGTTTGACGTTCATGCGCTCCCAGACCCCGCCGTCCAGGGCGCCCTGGGAGAATTGGTCGACGATCTCTTCGCGGGTGTCGGGCTCGGCTTCGGCGAACGACGCCTTGCCGTAGCGGCTGGACGCGGTCTCGTCGAGCCCCCGCAGCACCAGTCGCCAGGCGTCGCGGTCGTCGGGCATGTCGGCGTACTGGTAGCCGTCGAGGCGCCCGTCGGCGAGCTTGGAGTCGACGGATTCGGCCACCGGCACGCGCGGCTCGCGGTCCTGCGCCAGCACCGTGTCGCAGAACGCGCGCAGGCACGGCTCCTCCTCGGCGGTGAAAAACCGCAGCGGCCCGGGCGGCTCCAGCCGCGCCAGCACCACCTTCTTGGTGGCCTCGTCCCAGGTGTCGGTCGTTTCCAGCACGTCGAAATCCGGGTAGCGGCCGATCATTTGGGGTGTGACACCCCGGCGCTGCTTGGGTAGCCACGACGGGTGCGGGGGCTTGCGGTCCGCACGCAGGTTGGGCAGGTGATCCGGGCGTGAGGTGTCGGCCATCGCGCTCAGCCCCGGAACCGCTCGCGCCGCAGGATCGAGGCCAGCAGCCCCATCGCCCCGACCATGCACATCAGTCCGGGGGCCGCGATCGGCGGGCCCATGGGCACGTTGTACGACGCGTTCTTCCACCCGCCCGGCTTGCGGGCGACCCCCCGCGCGTGCAGATATTCGCCCATCAGGCCGTTGGCGGTGTAGACGCCCGCGGTGATCGGCAGCCAGAGTTTGGCCCAGCGCCGCGAGAACACCCCGCCGATTCCGGCGACGACCACGGGCGGTGTCACCACGATCGGGCTCCACATCCACTTGTTGCCGAAGCTGGCCTTGTAGTGCTCGAAATAGATTTCCGCCGTCGTGACGACGGCCGCGATCGCCGTCAACCCGGACAGCGAGCGTTCGAAGCGACCGTGCGCGACGTTGTACAACGCCCGCTCGGCGAGGTGTTCGGCCTCGCCTGTGCGTCGACCGCCGTTGCCTGACAACAACATTGGGTTCCCTTCCTCGCTCGTTGGTTCATGAATTAGCCGACTGGCTGCGCGCGCGGATCCACGCGGGTATCCGGGACATATTGCGCGGCAAGCTGATCGGGTAGCCGCGCGCGGAGAAAGCATGCCGCCGTTTTGCTCATGCGTCACCTCACTCCTGAAACGAAACACGCTCAGGCGGCCACCGCGAAGAAGGCTCGCGATGACTGCCCAGATCTGGCATGCGCCCAGCTGCGTGTTTCAACCGAGGTGGTCCCGACGGCGCGTCGTGACCGAAGCGCATCCGCTGCGTACCCGATTCCCGTCGGCGTAAACAGTTCGATCGGTGTCGGGTTGACGGCCCATCGCGCCGCCCATCTAGTTGTCGGAGGGCTGTCCTATGATCGAACACATGTTCGAGTACGTGCTGGCATCCCGTTCGACGCCGGAATCGGCGGCGTTGCTGGATCGGATGCGTGAGGCGGGGCGTGCGGAGGCACGGGCCGCCGCCGAACGTTTGGTAGCGGTGGGGGACCTGCTGGTGCTGCGCTGCCGCGATTCGGGGGAGCAGGCGGACTGGGCGGCCGACGCGTGGGAGGCGGTCGCCGCGCAGGTCGGTGCGGCGCTGGGGTGCAGTGTGGCGATGGCGCACAGCTATCTGCGGTACGCGATGGCGATGCGCGAGCGGCTGCCGCAGGTCGGCAAGGCGTTCCAGGCCGGTGATATCGACTATCGCGCGTTCCAGACGATCGTGTTTCGCACCGATCTGATCACCGATGCCGACGTGTTGGCGCGGGTGGATGCCCGACTTGCGGCGTTGCTGTCACGGCGCCCCTCGCTGACCCGGGGCGGGTTGAGCGCGGCGGTGGATCGGGTGGTGGCGCTGGTGGATGCCGATGCGGTGCGCCGGGCCAGGGAGGCGATCAACGATCGGTTCGTGGACGTGCAAGCCAACGAGTCGGGCATGGGCTGGCTGACCGGCAGCGTCTTGGGCGCCGACGGACATGCGCTGGACCGGCGGCTCGATGAGCTGGCCCGCAGCGTGTGTGGCGCCGATCCGCGTACCCACCGACAGCGGCGCGCCGACGCGCTGGGGGCGCTCGCCGCCGGGGCGGAGCGGTTGCGGTGCCAATGCGGAACGCCCGAGTGTGCAGCCACCGAGCGCACCCCGAGCGCTGTGGTGATTCACGTCCTAGCCGAGCAGGCCACCGTCGCCGGCCACGGAGCCGCCCCGGGTGTCCTGCCCGGGTTTGAGGGACTCCTGCCCGCCGAGGTGATCGCCGAGCTGGCCGGCTCGGCCAAGCTCGTGCCCCTGGGCGCCCCGGCCGAGGCGGAGCCGCGCTACACCCCGTCGAGGGGACTGGCCGATTTCGTGCGGTGCCGGGACCTGACGTGTCGGGCGCCGGGGTGTGACCGCCCGGCCGTCGACTGCGACATCGACCACACGATTCCCTACTCCGAGGGCGGTGCGACGCACCCATCGAACCTCAAATGCCTTTGCCGCCAACATCATTTGCTGAAAACTTTTTGGGGCTGGCGCGACGAGCAATTGGAGGACGGCACCCTGATCTGGCGGCTGCCCGACGGACACACCTATGTCACCACCCCGGGCAGCGCGC
Source organism: Mycobacterium sp. E3298 (assembly GCF_001666895.1). NCBI lineage: Bacteria > Bacillati > Actinomycetota > Actinomycetes > Mycobacteriales > Mycobacteriaceae > Mycobacterium > Mycobacterium sp. E3298. The sequence goes on along the minus strand of NZ_LZJB01000504.1, from coordinate 51,165 downwards.
TGCTGTTCCCCGGCCTGTGCGCCCCCACCGGCGACGCCCCGGTCCTCCCGGCACCCGAGTGCTGCGGCGAACGCACCGCAATGATGCCGCGTCGCAAGAGAACCCGCGCCCAGAACCGGGCCCACCGCGTCTCCAGCGAGCGCCGGCACAACCGCCAAGCGCGGTTGGCCACCCAATCGACGTCCGCGGGTCCCGCACCCCCCGACGACGAACCCCCGCCGTTTTGATCCGGAGAGCTCAGACGGATTTGGTGACGCCGACGTAGGACAGCACGACGTCGGATTCGTCGGTCACCTGGGTCAGGGTCGCGTAGGACCGGATGAACGACTGCCCGACGCAGCCGTCGATCTTGACGTGGAACCCGGTAACGATGACCCGGGGATTGGCGCCCTTGAAGTCTTTCTTGGCCACCGGTACGACGATGACGACGCCGGGCTTGAGCCCCACGGTGACCACGCCGTTCAGCGGTGTGGTGATCAGCGGGACGGCCACTGGCGTGCCGGCTCCCAGGCCCGCGATGCCGAGGCCCGGGCTGACGCCGGCGCTGCCCGCGATGGTGACACCGTTGGAGGTGCTCATATCGATCCCGCAGCCGATCTCGTAACCCACCTCGAGCACCCCGCGAGGCTGTTCGAGCCCGTCCAACGAACCGAAAAACGTTCCGCGGGCGAGGTATTCGCGGGACGAGACCGCGGTGGTCAACGGCGCGATGGGGGTTTGTGACTCGTCCCTGGCTGCAAGGGTCAGGGTCCAGCCTTCGGGCGTCGTGTAGGTAACCGGATCGGACGACGGCACCCGCCCTTCGTCCGGTGCGCCCGCGGTGGCCGCGGCGTTTTCGGCGTCGGGATCGGCGGCCGCCGGTGGCGCCGAGTTCACCGACATGACGACGCACAGCGCGAGAATCGCAGCGCGACGGACGTTGACGGCTACCGGCCACACGACCGATACCGTATGCGCGGCCGGATCCCGGGCCCGAAATTTGCCGGCCGACCGGCCGAAGTCGTTTCGCGTTCGTGACCGTTATGGAACATCGGTGCGCAACTCTTACGGTAACCAGTGTTCCGGCGACCACGGAAAGGGTGGCGATGAATTCTCACTGTCGGACCATCACGTGCTGGAGCCGTGTCGGCCCGCCCCGTCCACGAACCGCATTGCGCCTGACTGCAATTCGGATTCCGAACGCGCCAAACTGTCGAACTCGAAGTCCATGGCCTCGGCCTCGCTTCGTCCCCATTGGTAGAGCGTCGACAGGCGGTCCGAGCGCAGGCATGTTTGCGGCAGCGCCGAGAGTTCGGCTGCCAGCTCCTCTGCTGCCTCACGGGCTGTGCCAGTGGGTACGACGCGATTCGCCAACCCGATAGCCAGCGCCTCGGTCGCGTCGACCGAACGTCCGGTGAGGATCAGATCCATTGCCCGACCGTGTCCGATCAGTCGGGGCAGTCGGACGGTGCCGCCGTCGATGAGAGGCAATCCCCAGCGTCGGCAGAACACTCCGAAGACGGCATCCGCCTCGACTACTCGCAAATCGCACCACACCGCCAGCTCGAGGCCGCCAGCGACGGCATAGCCACTGACAGCGGCAATCACCGGTTTGGACAGGGTCATCCGGCTAGGACCCATCGGACCTGGACCGGTTGGACTCACCGGGTTGAAGTCACCCGTCTCGGCTCCCTTCAAATCCGCGCCAGAGCAGAAACTCCCCTGATATCCCCACAGCACGGCCACCGACGCGGACTCGTCATTGTCGAACTCTTCGAACGCGGCAAGGAGCGCGGCGGCAGCAGATCCGTTGACCGCGTTGCGGGCCTCCGGACGATTCATGATCACGGTGGTGACGGGTCCGTTCTTCTCGACCCGAACACCGCCCTTGCCCTTGGGTTCAGTCGTCGCGCCCACGGCCTCGACGTTATCCGCACCAACCGCTGCGCCGATCGCGATCTGAACCCCCATTTCTAAAGGGCCTCATGGCCGGTTCTCACCTCGCTGAAAGCAAGGGCCGCGACGCTGAGTTATGCCAAGCAGGACGGCCGGGCCGGCGGCGGTGGTGAGTGCTCTCGTCGTCGCCGGATGGCAAGTGGCGACCCCGGTGGCCCGGGCCGACGTCGACTTCTACTGCAGGCCGGGCTGCTGGGGTGCGATCGCGGCGTCGCCGTCGACCGGAGAAGAGTCCATCCGCCTCAACTACCGCACCCGGCAGCAGGCCGAGGACGCCGCCGTGTTGTGGTGCGACGTCATGGGCAAGACCAACGACTGCCAGGCCCTCACGTCGGGGCTGGGGTGTCTGTCGATCGCCGAAGCCGGGGACGGGAACGCGTTGGCGGCGCGGGTCGCGCCGACCCTCGACGCGGCCGACGCGGCGGCGCTGGAGGGTGCGGGCCCCGGGGCCAAGATCGACCTGCACGACTGCAACGGTTGACCGCCCGGAGCAAATTACCTGGCCAGGACCGCCGAGCCCGCCGATGTGCCATGATGTCGGAGCTGTCAAGACACAAGGGAGCGGCCGTGGATCTCAACTTGTCGATTGTCACGCGACCGGTCGAGCGCCTGATTGCGACGGCGCAGAACGGGCTGGAGGTTGTCCGGCTGGGGGGCTTGGAAACAGGTAGCGTCCCATCGCCGTCGCAAATCGTCGAGAGCGTACCGATGTACAAGCTCCGGCGTTACTTCCCGCCCGACAGCCGGCGCGAGAAGCGGGTGGGTCCGCCGGTGCTGATGGTGCACCCGATGATGATGTCGGCGAACATGTGGGACGTCACGCGTGAGGAGGGCGCGGTGGGCATCCTGCACGCCAACGGCCTGGATCCCTGGGTGATCGACTTCGGGGAGCCCGACAAGGTGGAAGGCGGCATGCGCCGCACCCTCGCCGACCACATCGTCGCGCTGAGTCAGGCCATCGACACCGTCAAGGACGTCACCGGCAGCGACATCCACCTGGTCGGCTATTCGCAGGGCGGCATGTGGTGTTACCAGGTCGCCGCCTACCGGCGGTCGAAGAGTCTGGCCAGCATCGTCACCTTCGGTTCTCCGGTGGACACCCTGGCCGCGCTGCCGATGGGCATCCCGGCAAACTTCGCCGCGCCCGCCGCCAACTTCATGGCGGACCACGTCTTCAGCCGGCTGGCCATCCCCAGCTGGATGGCGCGCACGGGCTTCCAGATGCTCGATCCGCTCAAGACCGCCAAGGCGCGCGTCGACTTCGTGCGCCAGCTGCACGACCGCGAGGCGCTACTCCCGCGCGAGCAGCAGCGCCGCTTCCTCGAACGCGAAGGCTGGATCGCCTGGTCGGGCCCGGCGATCTCCGAACTGCTCAAGCAGTTCATCGCCCACAACCGGATGATGACCGGCGGCTTCGCCGTCAACGGCCAGATGGTCACGCTCACCGACATCACCTGTCCGGTGCTGGCCTTCGTCGGCGAGGTGGACGACATCGGGCAGCCGGCCTCGGTGCGCGGCATCCGGCGCGCCGCACCCGACGCCGAAGTCTACGAATCCACCATCCGCACAGGCCATTTCGGCTTGGTCGTGGGATCGAAAGCGGCGCAACAGAGTTGGCCGACCGTCGCCGCCTGGGTGAAGTGGCTGTCCACCGGCGGCGACAAGCCGGAGGGCATCGATCTGATGGCCGACCAGCCCGCGGAGCACACCGACAGCGGCGTCGCGCTGAGTTCCCGGATCACGCACGGCCTGGGCGAGGTCTCCGAGGCGGCGCTGGGCATGGTGCGCGGCGCGGCCAACACGGTGGTCGCGGCCAACAAGTCGATGCGCACCCTGGCCGTCGAGACGGCCCGCACCCTGCCGCGCCTGGTCCGCCTGGGGCAGATCAACGACCACACCCGCATCTCGCTGGGCCGCATCATCGAGGAACAGGCGCACGACGCCCCGCAGGGCGAATTCCTGCTCTTCGACGGGCGCGTGCACACCTACGAGGCCGTCAACCGGCGCATCAACAATGTCGTCCGCGGCCTGATCGAGGTCGGCGTGCGGCAGGGCGACCGGGTGGGCGTCCTGATGGAGACGCGACCCAGCGCGCTGGTCGCCATCGCCGCCCTGTCGCGCCTGGGCGCGATCGGGGTGGTGATGCGACCGGATGCCGACCTGGCCGCGTCGGTCCGGCTCGGCGGGGTGACAGAGCTGCTCACCGACCCCGCCAATCTGGAGGCGGTGCTGGCGTCGGACCGCCAGGGGCTGCGTCAGGTGCTGGTGCTCGGCGGCGGCGAGTCGCGCGATCTGCACCTGCCCGACGACAGCGACGTCATCGACATGGAGCAGATCGACCCGGACGCCGTCCAGCTGCCCGGGTGGTACCGCCCCAACCCGGGGCTGGCCCGCGACCTGGCGTTCATCGCGTTCAGCGCGGCCGGCGGCGAGCTGGTGGCCAAGCAGATCACCAACTACCGCTGGGCGGTGTCGGCCTTCGGGACCGCCTCGACGGCCGCCCTGGACCGCCGGGACACCGTCTACTGCCTGACCCCGCTGCACCACGAGTCGGCGCTGCTGGTGAGCCTCGGCGGCGCGGTGGTCGGCGGCACCCGCATCGCGCTGTCCCGCGGCCTGGACCGCGACCGGTTCGTCCAGGAGGTGCGGCAGTACGGCGTCACCGTGGTGTCCTACACCTGGGCCATGCTCCGCGAGATCGTCGACGATCCCGCGTTCGTGCTGCACGGCAACCACCCGGTGCGGCTGTTCATCGGTTCCGGCATGCCGACCGGCTTGTGGGGCCGGGTCGTCGACGCGTTCACGCCCGCGCACGTCGTCGAATTCTTCGCCACCACCGACGGACAAGCGGTGTTGGCCAACGTTTCCGGCGCGAAGACCGGCAGCAAGGGTCGTCCGCTGCCCGGCGCCGGACGCATCGAGCTGGCCGCCTACGACGCCGAGCACGACCTGATCCTGGAGAACGAGCGCGGCTTCGTCCAGGTCGCCGAGCCGAAACAGGTCGGGGTGCTGCTCGCCGCGTCCAACGGTCCGATCGATCCGACGGCGTCGGTCAAGCGGGGAGTGTTCGCCGCCGGCGACACCTGGATCTCCACCGAGTACCTGTTCTACCGCGACGACGACGGGGACTACTGGCTGGCGGGCCGGCGCGGCTCGGTGGTCCACACCGCGCGGGGCCTGGTGTTCGACGAGCCGGTCACCAACGTGCTGGGCTGCATCAACGGTGTCGACCTCGCGGTGACCTACAACGTGCCGCTGGGCGACCGGGAGGTCGCGGTGTCGGCGGTGACGCTGCTTCCCGGGGCCAGCATCACCGCGGCGGACCTGACGGACGCCGTCGCGAAGATTCCGATCGGGGTGGGGCCCGACATCGTCCAGGTCTGCCCGGAGATGACGCTGAGCGCGACCTACCGCCCGACCGTCAGCGCCCTGCGCGCGGCGGGAATTCCCAAGCCGGGCCGCCAGGTGTGGTACTTCGACGCCGACGGGCAGCACTTCCGAAAGCTGACCCCCGGCATCCGGTCCGAACTGAAGGGGCGCGCCGATGGTTGACGATTCGCTGCTGAGCATCCTGGTGTGCCCGGCCGACCGGGGTCCGTTGCTGCTCGTGGACGACGAATTGCTGTACAACCCGCGGCTGCGGCGCGCCTATCGCATCGAGGACGGCATTCCGGTGCTGCTCGTCGACGAGGCCCGAGATGTCGACGATGACGAGCACGCGCGCCTCATGGCACGAGGCTAGGCGGCAGATCCCCGGTGAGGTAGCGCTGCAGGTTCGGTGCGATGGTCGCCGCGACCTGCTCGGCCGGCAACGAAGCGAACGGCTCCAGCTTGAGGATGTAGCGCGCCATCACCACGCCGACCAGTTGCGACGCGACGAATTGGACGCGGATGTGTCCGCTTCCGGGTGGATTGTCAACGCGCGGGCCGACTTCCACGGCGATCACGTCCTGGATGAAGGTGCGGAACAGGCTGACTTCCGAGCCGGCGATGATGGAGCGCAGGGCGGCGACGAACGCGGTGCCGACCTCGGAATCCCACAGCGGCAACAACATCGACGGCAGGGTGTGGCCGAGCTCGTCGACGGGTACCTCGCGCAGTTGGCCGATCACCTCCATCGGGTCGATCGGGATGTGGACGGCGGCGGCGAAGAGCTTTTCCTTGGTGCCGAAGTAGTGGTGCACCAGGGCGGAATCCACCCCGGCCGCCGCGGCCACCGCGCGTATCGAGGTATTGCGAATGCCGTTCCGGGCGAACAGCTCTCGCGCGCTGGAGAGGATTCGCTCACGGGTGTCGGAGCCGCCGGCCGGCCGGCCGGGCCGCCTGCGCTGGCTGTTGGTGATCGCCACTAGGCCGTCCGCCGTCGCAGCGTGGCCGCGGCCAGGCACAGCGCCGCGAGGGCGAAGCCCAGGACGACGACGATGTCGCGCACCGCGATGTAGGTCAGCTCGGGGTGCGCGCCCACCTGTTGCAGCGCCTCCAGCGCGTAGCTCGCCGGCATCACGTTGCTGACCCACTGCAGCCAGTGCGGCATCAGCGCCCGCGGCACGATGATGCCGGCCAGCAACAGCTGCGGCACCATCACCAGCGGGATGAACTGCACCGCCTGAAACTCGGTGCGCGCGAACGCACTACACAACAGCCCCAGGCCCACGCCGAGGACGGCGTTGACGATCGCGATCACGAACACCCACGCCGGGCTGCCTGCGGTGTCGAAGCCGAGCAACCAGAACGACACGACGCACGCCAGCACCGCCTGCGCCGCGGCGGCCACCGAGAAGGCGCTGCCATAGGCGATCAGCAGGTCGAACCGGCGCAGGGGAGTGGTCAGGATCCGCTCCAGCGTCCCGGAGGCCCGTTCGCGCTGCATCGTGATGGCCGTGATGATGAACATGACGAACAGCGGGAACAGGCCCAGCAGGATCAGGCAGGCGTTGTTGAACGGCGCAGGCGTGCCGGGCCGATGCGGCGCGTTCTGAAACATGTAGTACATCAACGTGATCACCAAGACCGGCACGAACAGGATCATGGCGACGCTGCGGTGGTCGGCCGCCAGCTGGCGCAGGATTCGCGTCGTGGTGGCGGTGTAGCCCTTGAGCCCTAGCCGGCCTGGCGCATGGTGCTGCGCTTGATGATGGACAGAAACGCGTCCTCCAGTGACGTGCATCCGGTGTCCTCTCGTAGTTGGGCCGGGGTGGTGTGGGCAAGCAGGTGACCGTCGCGCATCAGCAGCAGGTCGCCGCAGTGGTCGGCTTCGTCCATGACGTGGCTGGAGACCAGCAGCGTGGTTCCGCCGCGGGCGAGCTCGGCGAACTGCTCCCAGAGATCCGCGCGCAGAACCGGGTCCAGGCCGACCGTGGGCTCGTCGAGCACGAGCAGGTCGGGCCGGCAGACCAGCGCGCAGGCCAGCGACACCCGGGTGCGCTGGCCGCCGGAAAGGTTGCCGCAGAACGCGGTTCGGTGGTCGGCCAGCCCGACCCGTTCGATCGCGTCGTCGGCGGCCTGGTGCTCGAAACCGTACAGCGCGGCGAAGTAACGGACGTTGTCGACGATCCGCAGGTCGTTGTAGATCGTCGGGTCCTGGGGGAGGTAGCCGACCCGGCGGTGCAGCGGCGCCGACCCGGCCGGGTGGCCGAGCACCTCGACGGTCCCCAAGGTCACGATCTGAGTGCCCACGATGCAGCGCATCAGGGTGGTCTTGCCGCAGCCGGACGGGCCGAGCAGGCCCGTGATGCTGCCCCGCCCGATCTGCACCGAGAAGTCGTGCAGGGCGGGGCGTTTCCCGCGGACCACCCGCAGGTGTTCGATGCGGACGGCCGGAGTCGTGATTAATTCATCACGGGATGAAGTCATCATGTGATGAATATCGTCCTCCGGCGAGGAGTTGTCAAGGGTTGGGGCGCTCGTCCAATCCGGGGCGGCGCAGCGGGAGGTGCCCGTGCACGCCCTCGGCGTAGGCGGTCTCGGCGTGCTGCGTGAGGTCGACGCCGGTGGTCTCGTCTTCCGGGCTGAGCCGGAAACCCATCACCCGGTCGATGACCTTCGCGAGCACGAACGACACCGTGAACGCGTACAGCGCCACCACGACGATCGCGAGCAGTTGCCTGCCCAACTGGGTGAAGCCGCCCCCGTAGAACAGGCCCCGCGGGCCCGCCGTCATGACCGCCGTGGCGAGCAACCCGATCAACGACACCCCGACGACGCCGCCGACGAAGTGCACACCGACCACGTCCAGCGAATCGTCATAGTTGAAGCGGAATTTCGCGCTCACCGCGAACGAGCACACGACCCCGGCCGCGAGCCCGACGACCGCCGCGCCCAGCGTGTTGACGGTGCCGCAGGACGGCGTGATGGCGACCAGCCCGGCCACCACACCGGACGCCGCGCCGAACGTCGTCGGCCTGCCGTCGCGGATTTGCTCGACCGACAGCCAGCCGAGCATGCCGAGGCACCCGGCGACGAGCGTGTTGAGGAAGATGGCCGCGGCGGTCCCGTTGACGGCCAGGGCGGAACCGGCGTTGAACCCGAACCAGCCGAACCACAGCAGGCCGACCCCGAGCAGCACGAGCGGCAGGTTGTGCGGCCGCATGGCGTCCTTTTTGAAGCCGATGCGGGGGCCGAGCGCCAGCGCCAGCGCCAGCGCGGAGGAACCGGACACGATCTCGACGACGAGGCCGCCCGCGTAGTCGAGCACACCCAGTTTGGCCAGCCAACCGCCTGGCCCCCACACCCAGTGCGCCACAACCGAATACACGACGACCGTCCAGACCGGGACGAACACCATCCAGGCCGCGAACTTCGCGCGGTCGGCGATCGCGCCGCTGACCAGTGCGGCCGTGATGATCGCGAACGTCACCTCGAAGGTGGCGAAGAGCAGCTCGGGAACCGTCCCGTGGGCGGTCTCCGGGGTGATCCCGAGCATCCCGAGGTGGCGGAGGTTGCCCAGGAACCCGCTCGCGCCGTCCTCGGAGAACGCGATGGTGTAGCCGACCAGCAGCCACGCCACCGTGACCAGCGGGATGGAGATGAAGCTCATCATGATCATGTTGAGCACGCCGGTGGTGCGGACCATCCCGCCGTAGAAGATCGCCAGGCCGGGGGTCATCAGCAGGACGAGTGCCGTGCTGGCCAGCAGCCACGCGGTGGCGGCGGGGTCGATCGGATGCATGACGTGCGCTCCTTCACTGGTCCCAAGACACCGGGATATTGCCACGGCAGCGCCGCCGGTAGGTTCGGTGGGTGGCCGCAAGCCAGCTGTTAGTCGACCCCGTCGCGGCCGCCCATCGGCTCCTCGGCGCCACGCTGACCGGCCGGGACGTCAGGGCCGTCGTCGTCGAAGTCGAGGCTTATGGTGGCGTCCCGGACGGCCCGTGGCCGGACGCCGCGGCCCACTCGTACCGCGGCATCAGCGGGCGCAACGCGGTGATGTTCGGGCCTCCCGGACGGCTGTACACCTACCGCAGCCACGGGATCCACGTCTGCGCCAACGTCTCGTGCGGACCGGACGGCACCGCCGCGGCCGTCTTGCTGCGGGCGGCCGCGCTCGAGGACGGCACCGACGTCGCGCGCGCCCGGCGCGGCGAGCTGGTCCGCGGGGCCGCCCTCGCCCGGGGACCGGGCAACCTGTGTTCGGCGCTGGGAATCACCATAGACGACAACGGGATCGACCTCTTCGATCCCGCCAGCCCGATAACGCTGGAACTCAACGAGCCGCTCACCGCCGCGTCCGGCCCCCGCGTCGGGGTCAGCCAGGCCGCCGACCGGCCCTGGCGGTTGTGGCTCGCGGGCCGGCCCGAGGTCTCGGCCTACCGGCGCAGCCCGCGGGCGCCCGCCCCGGGCACCAGCGACTAGGCGCGCGCCGGCTCGTCCGGGCGCGCCGCCGCCCGGAAGGCGGGGTCCACGCGGCGCGCGAGCACGATGAACGTCACGGCCAGCAGGGGCGCCACGGCGCTGTACAGCGCGGCGGGCGTGGCCATCTCGGCGCTGTTCAGCAGCTGGGGGCTCAGCGCGACGCCCATCGCCACGACGGCGTTGTGCATGCCGACCTCCAGGCTGACCGCCACGGCCTGCCGCGGAGCCAGCCGCATCAGGCGCGGCGCCAGGTAGCCGACCGTCAGGCTGACCGCGCAGAACGTCACGACGGCTGCCGTGAGCACCCCGATGTTGTGCCACAGCGTCTTTCGCCCTCCGGCGATGGCACCCAGGACCGCGACGATCAACAGCGCGATGGCCAGTATTCGGACCGGTTTCTGCAGGCGCCGCGCCAGCTCGGGGAAGCGGTGCCTAAATGCGACGCCGATCGCGATGGGGACGAGCACCAGGCCGAAGACCGTGAAGAACTTGTCCAGCTGAAGCGGCAGAAACCGACCCCCGCCGAGAAACCAGGTCATCGACACCGCCAGGATCGCGGGCAACGCGACGATCGACAGCACGGCATTGATTGCGGTCAGCGTCAGGTTGAGCGCCAGGTCGCCGTTGAACAGGTGGCTGAGGATGCTGGACATCGTCCCGCCGGGGGTGGCGGCCATCAGCATGAGCCCGACCGCCAGGTGGGCTTCGAGATGGAAGGCCTCGGCGATGACCAGGCACAGGGCCGGGAGCAGCAGCGACTGACAGATCAGCGCAACCACCAAAGGCCTCCGCAGCGTGGCGGCCCGCTTGAAATCGTCGATCGTGAGCGTCAGCCCGAGGGCGAGCATCACGACCACGACGACCAACGGCCAGTATCGGTTGTCCATAACGCTCCGCGTTGTCGGTGCACTTACCGCCGAAGGCGACGGCGCGACGCTGCGCCGCGCATGAGCTTGCCTTATCGGGCGGCGCAAGGGCGAATCGTGGCCGCGGGAGCGACTAAAGTCGCTGGCGATGTCTTCCGGGATCCTTGACGAGCTGGGCTGGCGCGGGCTGATCGCGCAGTCCACCGACCTCGACGCGCTGGCCGCCGAGGCGCAGCGTGGGCCGATGACGGTGTACGCCGGCTTCGACCCCACGGCCGCCAGCCTGCACGCGGGCCACCTGGTGCCGCTGCTGGCGTTGCGGCGTTTTCAGCGCGCCGGCCACCGTCCGATCGTGCTCGCCGGCGGGGCCACCGGCATGATCGGTGACCCGCGCGACGTCGGGGAGCGCACCCTCAACGAGGCGGACACCGTCGCCGAATGGACCGAGCGCATCCGCGGGCAGCTGGAGCGCTTCGTCGATTTCGACGAGTCGCCGACGGGCGCGGTCGTCGTCGACAACCTGGACTGGACCGCCCCGTTGTCGGCCATCGAGTTCCTGCGCGACCTCGGCAAGCACTTCTCGGTCAACGTCATGCTGGATCGCGACACCGTCCGGCGGCGGCTGGAGGGCGAGGGCATCTCCTACACCGAGTTCAGCTACATGCTCCTGCAGGCCAACGACTACGTCGAATTGCACCGCCGGTACGGCTGCACGCTGCAGATCGGCGGCTCCGACCAGTGGGGCAACATCATCGCCGGGGTCCGGTTGGTCCGCCAGAAGCTGGGCGCGACGGTGCACGCGCTCACCGTCCCGCTGGTGACCGCGGCCGACGGCACCAAGTTCGGCAAGTCGACCGGCGGCGGCAGCCTGTGGCTCGACCCCGCGATGACCACGCCGTACGCCTGGTACCAGTACTTCTTCAACACTGCCGACGCCGACGTGATCCGGTACCTGCGGTGGTTCACCTTCCTGTCGGCCGACGAGCTGGCCGAACTGGAAGAGGCCACCCGAGAGCGCCCGCAACAGCGGGCCGCGCAGCGCCGGCTGGCCCGGGAACTGACCGCGCTGGTGCACGGGGAGGCGGCTACCGAGGCGGTCGAGCACGCCAGCCGGGCGCTGTTCGGGCAGGGCGAGCTGGACCGGCTGGACGAGGCGACGCTGGCGGCGGCGCTGCGCGAGGCCTCGGTCGCCGAGCTCAAGCCCGGCGGCCCGGACGGGATCGTCGATCTGCTGGTGGCCAGCGGTCTGTCCGAGAGCCGCAAGGCCGCGCGCCGCACGATCGGCGAGGGCGGGGTGTCGGTCAACAATGCGCGCATCGACAGCGAGGACTGGTCGCCGCAGCCGTCGGACTTCCTGCACGGCCGGTGGCTGGTGCTGCGCCGCGGCAAGCGCACCGTCGCGGGGATCGAAAAGGTCTGAGGGACGCACCCGCAAAACGCCCGGATGGCCAAATCTTTACCGCACCGTGTTGCGGCTGTGACCCACATTGGCCAGGGTGGTCACGATGACATCCCTCAGGCGTGTGGAGTGGGCCCTGCTGCGTCTCGTGGGAGTGGGCGCCTGCGTTGCGGGCCTGGCCGCCCCGCTGGCCGCGCCCGTGCGCGCCGACATGCGGGGAAACGCCTTCCTGATGGCGCTGTCCAACGCCGGGATCACCTATCCCCACCCGGCCAGCGCCCTGGCGCTGGGCGAGTCGGTGTGCCCGATGCTGGTCATGCCGGGCCAGTCCTTCGACTCGGTGGCCGCCGAGATGTCCAAGCGCAGCGGCCTGGGCTACGAGTCGGCCGGCCTGTTCACCATCGTCGCCGTCGCAAACTACTGCCCGGCCGTGATCGCGCCGCTGCTGCAGAACCGGCTCATGGCGTACTAGCCGGCGGCGCCCCCGTATCCTCGGCTGCGTGGTCGACGACAGGCAGCGGCAGCGGGGTGAACGGCGCCCGCGCGCATCCGGCGCCTGGTCGGGGCCCGGCCGGGCGCGACCGGCCCAGCCGCAGCAGCCCGACGGCCACCGCACGCCGGACGCCGGACCGCCGATACCCCCGGGCGTCGAAGCCCGGCAGCTGGCGCCCGAGATCCGCGGCGAGCTCAGCACACTGGACCGCGCCACGGCGGACGCGGTGGCGCGCCACCTCGTCGCCGCCGGCGAGCTGCTCGACGAGGACCCCGAGGCCGCGCTGAGCCACGCCCGCGCGGCGCGGGCCCGGTCCAGCCGGATCGCCGCGATTCGCGAGGCGGTCGGTATCGCCGCCTACCACTGCGGCGACTGGGCGCAGGCGCTGGCCGAATTGCGCGCCGCCCGCAGGATGGGCAGCAAGTCCAACCTGCTCGCGCTGATCGCGGATTGCGAACGCGGGCTTGGCCGCCCGGAGCGGGCGATCGAACTCGCGCGCGGGCCCGAGGCGGCCCAGCTCGCGGGGGACGACGCCGACGAGCTGCGCATCGTCGCCGCCGGCGCCCGCGCGGACCTCGGGCAGCTCGAGCAGGCGCTGACCGTGTTGTCGACGCCGCAGCTGGACCCCGGCCGCCAGGGCTCGACGGCGGCGCGGCTGTTCTACGCCTACGCCGACACGCTGCTTGCGCTGGGCCGCAATGACGAAGCGCTGCAATGGTTTTTGCGCTCGGCCGCCGCCGACGTCGACGGCGCCACCGATGCCGAAGACCGGGTCAGCGAGCTGGGCTCCGGATGACAAGCGTTGCGCGCCAATATGATTGCCTGCTGCTCGACCTGGACGGAACCCTGTTTCGTGGCCGCCGGCCCACCGAGGGTGCGGTCGAGGCGCTGGCCGAGGTGCAAAGCCGCGCCTTCTTCGTCACCAACAACGCCTCGCGCAGCGCCGCCGAGGTGGCGGCGCACCTGACCGAGCTCGGCTTCACCGCCACCGCCGACGACGTCGCGACCAGCGCCCAGAGCGCAGCCCGCCTGCTGGCCGACCGGTTGCCGGCGGGGTCGCCGGTGCTGATCGTGGGCACGGACGCGCTGGCCGACGAGGTGGCCGCCGTCGGCCTGCGCCCGGTGCGGCGCTATGGCGACGACCCGGTCGCCGTCGTCCAGGGCCTCTCGATGACCATCGGCTGGCCGGACCTCGCCGAGGCCGCGCTGGCCATCCGGTCCGGGGCCCTGTGGGTGGCGGCCAACATCGATCCGACCCTGCCCACCGAGCGGGGCCTGCTGCCCGGGAACGGCTCCTTCGTCGCCGCGTTGCGGGCGGCCACCGGCGCCGAGCCGCAGGTCGCGGGCAAGCCGGCGCCCGGGCTGCTGACCGACGCGGCGGCCCGCGGCGAGTTCCGCGCGCCCCTGGTGGTGGGCGACCGGCTGGACACCGACATCGAGGGCGCCAACGCGGCCGAGCTGCCCAGCCTGATGGTGCTCACCGGCGTCAGCTCGGCGCGGGACGCGGTGTACGCCGAACCGGCGCGCCGGCCGACCTACATCGGCCACGACCTGCGCGCGCTGCACTCCGACGGCGAGCAACTCGCGGTCGGCCCGCAGCCGGGCTGGCGCGTCGACGTCGACGAGGACGCGGTGACCGTCAGCGGCGCCCGGCCCGACGACGGCGACGGGCTCTCGATCGTGCGGGCGGTCGCCAGCGCGGTATGGGATGCGCGGCCGGACGGGCGCCCGGTGGATATCCGGGCCGCCGATGACAACGCCCGCGCCGCGTTGCGGCGCTGGTCGTTGGTGCGCGGCGACTGACGGGTGACTAGCGTAAGAGCGCAATGACTATCGATCCTGAAGAAATCCGCGCCGAAATCGACGCCCTGCTGGCCAGGCTGCCCGAGCCCGGGGCGCCGGACGATCCCGACAACGAGCCGTCGCTGACGGAGCTCGAAGACATCGCCCGCCGCCTCTCCGAGGCGCACGACGTGCTGATGGCCGCGCTGGAGTCGGCGGAGAAGGGCTGAGTGCGCGCATGTCTCGCCGCGCCCGCGTCGACGCCGAACTGGTCCGGCGCGGCCTCGCGCGATCGCGTCAACAGGCCGCGGAGTTGATCGGCGCCGGCCGGGTCAGCATCGACGGGCTGCCGGCGCGCAAGCCGGGCACCGCCGTCGCGGTCACCGCGGCCCTGACCGTCGCCGACGACGGGGAACGGGGCTGGGTGTCGCGCGGCGCGCACAAGCTGATCGGCGCCCTGGACACCTTCGGGATTCCGGTGGCGGGCCGTCGCTGTCTGGACGCCGGCGCGTCCACCGGCGGGTTCACCGAGGTCCTGCTGGACCGCGGGGCCGCGGAGGTCGTCGCCGTCGATGTCGGCTACGGCCAGCTGGCGTGGTCGCTGCGCTGCGACCCGCGGGTCGTCGTCGTCGAGCGGACCAACGCCCGCGACCTGACGCTCGAGGCGATCGGGGGACCCGTCGACCTGATCGTGGCCGACCTGTCGTTCATTTCGCTCGCCACCGTGTTGCCCGCGCTGGCTGGATGTGCTTCGCCCACTGCGGATATCGTTCCCATGGTGAAGCCGCAGTTTGAGGTGGGCCGGGGCCAGGTCGGCGCCGGCGGGGTGGTGCACGACCCCGGCCTGCGCGCCGATGCCGTGCTGGCCGTGGCGCGCCGCGCCGGCGAGCTGGGCTGGCATGCCGCCGGCGTCACCGCCAGCCCGCTGCCCGGCCCGTCGGGCAATGTCGAATATTTCCTCTTGCTTCGCGGGCAGCCGGGATTGGCGGATGACGAGTTGGTGGCGGCGGTGCGCCGCGCGGTAGACGAGGGTCCGCAGTGACGTCGGGGACCGAGCAGCGCACCGTGCTGATGGTGGTGCACACCGGCCGCGAGGAAGCCACCGAGACGGCGGCCCGCGTGCAGAAGGTGTTGGGCGCCAACGACATCGGGCTTCGCGTGTTGTCCGCCGAGGCGGTCGACCGCGGCTCGCTGCATGTGGCCCCCGACGACATCCGGGCGATGGGCGTCGAGATCGAGGTGGTGGACGCGGATCCGCAGGCGGCCGACGGGTGCGAGCTGGTGCTGGTGCTCGGCGGGGACGGCACGTTCCTGCGTGCGGCCGAACTGGCCCGCAACGCCGGGATCCCGGTCCTGGGCGTCAACCTGGGTCGGATCGGCTTCCTGGCCGAGGCCGAGGCGGAGGCCATCGACCGGGTGCTGGACCACGTGGTCGCCAAGGACTACCGGGTCGAGGACCGCCTGACGCTGGACGTGCTGGTGCGCACGGGCGGGCGCGAGATCGCGCACGGCTGGGCGCTCAACGAGGTCAGCCTGGAAAAGGGCCCGCGGCTGGGCGTGCTGGGGGTGGTCGTCGAGATCGACGGGCGGCCGGTCTCGGCGTTCGGGTGCGACGGGGTGCTGGTGTCGACGCCCACCGGGTCCACCGCCTATGCGTTCTCCGCGGGCGGCCCGGTGTTGTGGCCGGACCTCGAGGCAATCCTGGTGGTGCCCAACAACGCTCACGCGCTGTTCGGCCGGCCGATGGTCACCAGCCCCGACGCCACCATCGCCATCGAGATCGAGGCGGACGGTCACGACGCGCTGGTGTTCTGCGACGGCCGCCGCGAGATGCTGATCCCGGCCGGTAGCCGGATCGAGGTAAGGCGTTGCGACACACCGGTGAAATGGGCGCGCCTGGACAGCGCGCCGTTCACCGACCGGTTGGTGCGCAAATTCCGGTTGCCGGTCACCGGGTGGCGTGGGAAGTAGATGCTGACCGAAATCCGGATCGAGTCGCTGGGCGCCATCAGCGCAGCGGTCGGGGAGTTCGACCGCGGCCTGACCGTACTGACCGGCGAAACCGGCACCGGCAAGACGATGGTGGTGACCGGGCTGCACCTGCTCGGCGGCGCCCGCGCCGACGCCACCCGCGTTCGGTCCGGCGCCGACCGTGCGGTCGTCGAAGGCCGTTTCACCACAACCGATCTCGAGGACGCCGCGGTCGCCCTGCTGGACGGGATGCTGGACGCCTCGGGCGCCGAACGCGACGAGGACGGCAGCGTGATCGCGCTGCGCTCGGTCAGCCGCGACGGGCCGTCGCGGGCGTACCTCGGCGGTCGCAGCGTGCCCGCCAAGTCGCTGGGCGACTTCACCGCGGAGCTGCTCACGCTGCACGGGCAGAACGACCAGCTGCGGCTGATGCGGCCCGAGGAGCAACGCGGCGCGCTGGACCGCTTCGCCAAGGCGGCCCCCGCGCTCGAGCGCTACCGCAAACTGCGCGACGCCTGGCTCACCGCGCGGCACGACCTCATCGACCGCCGCAACCGCATGCGCGAGCTGGCGCTGGAATCCGACCGGCTGACATTCGCGCTCAACGAGATTGACACCGTCGACCCGCAACCGGGCGAGGACGACGCCCTGGTCGCCGACATCGTCCGGCTCTCCGAGCTGGACACCCTGCGCGAGGCCGCGGTCACCGCGCACGCGGCACTGAGCGGCGCGGCCGACGACGCCGGCGCCGACGGGCACAGCGCCGCGGACTGCCTGGGGCGCGCCCGGGCCGCCCTCGAGTCGAGCGACGACGCGAAGCTGCGCTCGCTGGCCGGGCAGGTCGGCGAGGCGCTCACCGTCGTCGCCGACGCGGCCGGCGAACTGAGCGCCTACCTGGACGAGCTGCCGGTCGACGCCAGCGCGCTGGAAGCCAAGCTGGCCCGGCAGGCCGAGCTGCGCACGCTGACCCGCAAGTACGCCGCGGACGTCGACGGCGTGTTGCGGTGGGCCCGGGAGTCGCGGGACCGCCTGGCCCAGCTCGACGTCTCCGAGGAGGGCCTGCAGGCTCTCGCGACCCGGGTCGATGAGCTGGCACGCGAATTGGCCGAAGCCGCAATCGATCTCAGCGGCATCCGGCGCAAGGCCGCCAAGCGGCTCGCCAAGGAGGTCACCGCCGAGCTGTCCGGGCTGGCGATGGCCGACGCCCAGTTCGGCATCGACGTGAGCAACGACGTCGCCGCCGACAAGGACGACCCCGCCGCGCTCGCGCTCCCGTCGGGCGACCTGGCCCGCGCGGGCGCCGACGGCGTCGATCAGGTCGAGTTCGGTTTCGCCGCGCACCGCGGGATGGATCAGCTTCCCCTGGCCAAGAGCGCCTCCGGCGGCGAGCTGTCCCGGGTGATGCTGGCGCTGGAGGTGGTGCTGGCCGCCTCGGCCGCGGGAACCACCATGGTGTTCGACGAGGTCGACGCCGGCGTCGGCGGCCGGGCCGCGGTGCAGATCGGGCGGCGCCTGGCGCGGCTGGCGCGCACCCACCAGGTCATCGTGGTCACGCACCTGCCTCAGGTCGCGGCGTACGCCGACGTGCATCTGGTGGTGCATAGCGCCGGGCCCAAGGGGACCAGCGTGGTGCGGCGGGTCACCGGCGACGAGCGGGTCGCCGAACTGGCGCGGATGCTGGCCGGGCTGGGCGAGTCCGACAGCGGCCGGGCGCACGCCCGCGAACTGCTCGATGCGGCTCAGAAGGACGAGATTTAACGCCCAGGAGCCTTCTCCGCCGGCGCGAGCGTGCGTGTTTGCACAGCGACACGCCGCTGAAGCCGTGCAACTGTGCACCCTCGCGCGATCAACCCGTTAGCGGCTTGTGACTAATGGGGCTCTAGTCAACTTCTGGGGCTGATGTTACGGCGCGCCTCCACGCCTCCTCCACGCATCACCGACAGAATCGCCCCCATGAAGATGTCAGGCCTGCTTACCCGTAACACCGCCCGACCCGGCCTCGTCGGCACCGCCCGGGTGGACCGGAACATCGACCGATTGCTGCGCAGGGTGTGCCCCGGCGACATCGTGGTGCTCGACGTCCTGGATCTGGACCGCATCACGGCGGACGCCTTGGTGGAGGCCGATATCGCCGCGGTCGTCAACGCCTCGCCCTCGGTGTCCGGCCGCTACCCGAACATGGGGCCGGAGGTGCTGGTCAACAACGGGGTCACCCTGATCGACGAGACCGGACCCGACATCTTCAAGAAGGTCAAGGACGGCGCCAAGATCCGTCTGCACGAGGGCGGGGTGTACTCGGGCGACCGGCGGCTGGTCCGCGGCACCGAGCGCACCGACCACGACATCGCCGACCTGATGCGGGAGGCCAAGAGCGGGCTGTCCGCGCATCTGGAGGCGTTCGCCGGCAACACGATCGAGTTCATCAAGAGCGAGAGCCCCCTGCTCATCGACGGCATCGGGATCCCCGACATCGACGTCGACCTGCGCCGGCGGCACGTGGTGATCGTCGCCGACGAACCCAGCGCCGAGGAGGACCTGAAGTCCCTCAAGCCGTTCATCAAGGAGTACCAGCCGGTGCTCTTCGGTGTGGGCAGCGGCGCGGATGTGTTGCGCAAGGCCGGGTATCGGCCGCAGGTGATCGTCGGCGACCCCGACCAGATCAGTGCCGACGCCCTCAAGTGCGGCGCGCAGGTGGTGCTGCCCGCCGACGCCGACGGCCACGCGCCCGGCCTGGAGCGCATCCAGGACCTCGGCGTCGGGGCGATGACGTTCCCGGCCGCGGGTTCGGCGATCGACCTGGCCCTGCTGCTGGCCGATCACCACGGGGCCGCGCTGCTGGTGACCGCCGGCCACACCGCCAACATCGAGACCTTCTTCGACCGGACCCGCGCGCACAGCAACCCCTCGACCTTCCTGACCCGGCTTCGGGTGGGGGAGAAGGTGGTGGACGCCAAGGCCGTGGCAACCCTGTACCGCAATCACATCTCGGCGGGCGCCATCGCGCTGCTGGCGCTGACGATGCTGATCGCCGTCATCGTCGCCCTGTGGGTGTCGCGTACCGACGGCGTGGTGGTGCACTGGGTCACCGACTACTGGAACCACTTCTCCCTCTGGGTTGCCCACCTGGTGAGCTAGGGCCGGAAATGATCTCGCTCCGCCAACACGCGTTATCGCTGGCTGCCGTCTTCCTGGCCCTGGCCGTGGGAGTCGTGCTCGGCTCCGGCTTCCTGTCCGACACCCTGCTGTCCAGCCTGCGTGACGAGAAGCGGGATCTGCACACCCAGATCAACGGGCTCAACGACCAGAAGAACGTGCTGAACGAAAAGCTCAGCGCGGCAAACAATTTCGACACCCAGCTGGGCGGCCGGATGGTGCACGACGCGCTCGCCGGCAAGTCGGTCGTGGTGTTCCGCACCCCGGACGCCAACGACGACGACGTCGCCTCGGTCTCGAAGATCATCGGCCAGGCCGGCGGCGCGGTGACCGGAACCGTGTCGTTGACAAGCGAGTTCGTCGAGGCCAATTCGGCGGAGAAGCTGCAGACCGTGGTGAACTCGTCGGTTCTGCCCGCCGGTCAGCAGTTGAGCACCAAGCTCGTCGACCAGGGCTCGCAGGCCGGCGACCTGATGGGTATCGCGCTGCTGATCAACACCAATCCGGCGGTCCCGCCCGTCGACGAACCGCAGCGCGACACCGTGCTGGCGGCGTTGCGGGAAACGGGATTCATCACCTATCAGCCCAGCGACCACCTGGGCGCGGCGAACGCCGCGCTGATCGTCACCGGCGGCTCGCTGCCCCAGGACGCCGGCAACCGGGGCGTCAGCGTCGCCCGGTTCGCCGCCGCGATGGCGCCGCACGGCTCGGGCACCCTGCTGGCCGGCCGGGACGGCTCGGCGACCGGCGGGGCCGCCGTCGCCGTGACGCGCGCCGACGCTCCGATGAATTCCGCGGTCAGCACCGTCGACGACGTCGACACCGCGCCCGGCCGGATCACCGCCGTGCTGGGCCTGCACGACCTGATCAACGGCGGGCACCCGGGCCAGTACGGCACCGGTCACGGCGCCACGTCGATCACGGTGCCCCAGTAGCGGGCGTGTTCGCCGCGACACGTCGGTCGTGGATGTTAGGGTGGGTTTCCGTGGGTCGGCAGGCCCAACTAGTTATTCGCTAGCAAAATTCGACGCCCTGCCCGTCTTCACGGAGGTCGCCTGTGCGAAAGCACCCGCAATCCGCAACCAAGCACCTCTTCGTCAGCGGGGGCGTGGCGTCCTCGTTGGGTAAGGGTCTCACCGCCAGCAGCCTCGGTCAGTTACTGACGGCCCGCGGGTTGTACGTGACGATGCAAAAGCTCGACCCATACCTCAACGTCGATCCGGGCACGATGAACCCGTTCCAGCACGGCGAGGTGTTCGTCACCGAGGACGGCGCCGAAACCGATCTCGATGTCGGCCACTACGAGCGGTTCCTGGATCGCGACCTGTCCGGATCGGCGAATGTCACGACGGGACAAGTGTATTCGACCGTCATCGCCAAGGAACGGCGCGGCGAATACCTGGGCGACACCGTGCAGGTGATCCCGCACATCACCGACGAGATCAAGAGCCGGATCCTGGCGATGGCACAGCCCGACGCCGAGGGCAACCGCCCCGACGTGGTCATCACCGAAATCGGCGGCACCGTGGGCGATATCGAGTCGCAGCCGTTCCTGGAGGCGGCGCGCCAGGTACGTCACGACCTGGGCCGGGAGAACGTCTTCTTCCTGCACGTGTCGCTGGTGCCCTACCTGGCGCCCTCGGGCGAGCTCAAGACCAAGCCCACCCAGCACTCGGTGGCGGCGCTGCGCAGCATCGGTATCACCCCGGACGCGCTGATTCTGCGCTGCGACCGCGACGTCCCCGAAGCGCTGAAGAACAAGATCGCGTTGATGTGTGACGTCGACATCGACGGCGTCATCTCCACGCCCGACGCGCCGTCGATCTATGACATCCCGAAGCGACTGCACCGCGAGGAGCTCGACGCGTACGTGGTGCGCCGGCTCAACCTGCCGTTCCGCGACGTCGACTGGACCGAGTGGGACGACCTGCTGCGCCGGGTGCACGAGCCGCACGAGACCGTGCGAATCGCGTTGGTGGGCAAGTACGTTGAGCTCTCAGACGCCTACCTGTCGGTCACCGAGGCGCTGCGCGCCGGCGGCTTCAAGCACCACGCCAAGGTGGAGATGCAATGGGTGGCCTCCGACGGGTGCGAGACCGCGGCGGGCGCGGCGGCGGCGCTGGGTGACGTGCACGGCATCCTGATCCCGGGCGGCTTCGGCATCCGCGGGATCGAGGGCAAGATCGGCGCCATCCGGTACGCCCGGTCGCGCGGGCTGCCGGTCCTGGGCCTGTGCCTGGGGCTGCAGTGCATCGTGATCGAGGCGGCGCGCTCGGCGGGGCTGGACGGGGCCAATTCGGCCGAATTCGACCCCGCCACACCGGATCCCGTCATCTCCACGATGGCCGACCAGGTCGACGCGGTGGCGGGCCAGGCCGATCTGGGCGGCACCATGCGCCTGGGCGCGTATCCCGCGGTGCTGCAGCCGGATTCAATCGTGGCCCAGGCGTACGGGACGACGCAGGTCTCCGAGCGGCACCGGCACCGCTATGAGGTCAACAACGCCTACCGGGACAAGATCGCCGAGAGCGGCCTGCGGTTCTCCGGGACCTCGCCCGACGGGCATCTGGTGGAATTCGTCGAATACCCGCCCGAGGTGCACCCGTTCGTCGTCGGGACCCAGGCTCACCCCGAACTCAAGAGCCGGCCCACCCGCCCGCATCCGTTGTTCGTCGCGTTCGTCGGGGCGGCCCTGGACTACCAGTCGGGCGAGCTGCTGCCGGTGGAGATCCCCGAGCACGCCTCCAACGGCAACCAGCAGCAGCGGGACAGCGTCGGCCAGTCGCTACCTGAGCCCGCCACCCGTGGCTGAGCACGAATTCGAGACGGCGTCATCCGAAACGCTGTACACGGGCAAGATTTTCGCGTTGCGCAGCGACGAGGTGCGAATGCCGGGCGGCACCACCGCCGTTCGTGAAGTCGTCGAACACTACGGGGCGGTTGCCGTCGTTGCGCTGAACTCCGACAACGAGATCGCGATGGTCTACCAATACCGCCACGCGTTCGGCCGCCGGTTGTGGGAGCTTCCGGCCGGGCTGCTCGACGTGGCGGGGGAACCGCCACAGCGGACGGCGGCCCGGGAGCTCCAAGAGGAAGCGGGATTGAAGGCCGACGACTGGCTGGTGCTCGTCGACCTCGATTCCACTCCCGGATTCAGCGACGAATCGGTGCGGGTGTACCTGGCCACCGGCCTGACCGAGGTGGAGCGCCCGCAGGCGCATCACGAGGAAGCCGACATGACGATGCGCTGGTATCCGCTCGAGGAGGCCACCGAGATGGTGCTTCGCGGCGAGATCGTCAACGCCATTGCGGTGGCGGGCATTCTGGCTGCCCAGGTCGTCACTACCCGACTCATGCCGACCCGCCCCGCGGACAGCCCCTGGCCCGACAAGCCGACGGCGTTCGCCGCGCGAAAGGCCGCGCGATGACGACGGCGGCCCTGGACACCCAGCTGCAGGGCTACCTCGACCACCTCACGATCGAGCGGGGCGTCGCCGCGAACACGCTCAGTTCCTATCGGCGGGACCTGCGCCGCTACACGAAGCACCTGTCGGACCGGGGAATCCACGACCTGGCCAAGGTGGGCGAGGACGACGTGAGCGAGTTCCTGGTGGCGCTGCGGCGCGGCGATCCCGACTCGGGGACGGCGGCGCTGTCCGCGGTGTCGGCGGCGCGGGCCCTGATCGCAGTGCGCGGCCTGCACCGGTTCGCCGCCGCCGAGGGGCTCGCCGAACTCGACGTGGCGCGCGCGGTCCGCCCGCCGACCCCGGGCCGGCGGCTCCCCAAGAGCCTGACCATCGACCAGGTGCTGGCGCTGCTGGAGGGCGCAGGCGGCGACGGCGCGTCCGACGGCCCGCTCACGCTGCGCAACCGGGCGCTGCTGGAACTCCTGTACTCCACCGGGGCGCGGATCTCCGAGGCCGTCGGCCTCGACGTCGACGACGTCGACACCAAGGCCCGGTCGGTGTTGCTGCGCGGCAAGGGCGGCAAGCAGCGGCTGGTGCCGATCGGGCGCCCCGCCGTGCAGGCCCTCGATGCCTATCTGGTGCGCGGGCGCCCCGACCTGGCCCGCCGCGGCCGCGGGACACCGGCCATCTTTCTCAACGTGCGCGGCGGGCGGCTGTCGCGGCAAAGCGCGTGGCAGGTGCTGCAGGACGCCGCCGAACGCGCCGGCATCACGTCCGGCGTCTCACCGCACATGCTGCGGCATTCGTTCGCGACCCACCTGCTCGAGGGCGGCGCCGACGTGCGCGTGGTGCAGGAGTTGCTGGGGCACGCCTCGGTGACGACGACGCAGATCTACACGATGGTCACCGTGCACGCGCTGCGCGAGGTGTGGGCGGGCGCCCACCCGCGCGCGCAGTAGTTGGCGCGAGCAGACACAAAATCGCGTGCTTTCGACCCGGAATGGGCGATTTTGCGTCTGCTCGGCGGGAGAATTCAGCCCAGGTACTCGGATTCCAGCACCAGATCGGAGACCAGCGACTGGTATTCCAGGTGCGCCTTGTGCTCGACGGTGTTCCACTGCTTGCCCTGCTGCTGGCGCATGTACTCGCGATACTTCGGCGCGCCCGGCACCCGGACGTTGTCGGCGACCACGATCGCGCCCGGGCGCAGCCAACCGCGGGCCATGATGCTGCGCAGGTCGTCGAGATAGGCGTCCTTGTCGTGGTCCAGGAACGTGAAGTCGAGGCCGCCGGGCGCGAAGCCGTGCTCGTCGGCCAGCGCGTCCAGGGTGCGCCCGCCGTCGCCGATGGTGCCCACGACGCACGTCACCCGCTCGGCGACGCCGGCGTGGGCCCAGATCCGCCGCGCGTTGGCGGCGTTGGCCTCGGCGAGTTCGACGGAGTACACGTGCGCGCTCGGGGCGGCCCTGGCGATGCGCAATGCGCCGTATCCGACGTAGGTGCCCAACTCCAGCGCCACCGCCGGGTCGGAGCGGCGGACGGCCGCGTCGAGAATTTGCCCCTTTTCGTCGCCGACGTTGATCAGCATCGACTTCTCGTAGGCGAACTTGTCGATGGTGGCCAGCACGTCGTCGATGTCGCCGGCCCTGGCGTTGCGCAGGACGTAGTCCACGGCCGCGGCCTCGCGGCCGTCGCCGATCTGACCCGTCGTGGTGATGTTGCGCGCCCCGGTCGCCATCCGCCAGACCGACCATCGCAGCAGGGGAATCCGTCGCTTGAGGTCCATGCCGCCACAGTAGTGCGGGCGGCGAGATTGCCACCAAGGTCGTCGGGGCGCCGGAATCGCAACCACCACGGCAATCTCGGCGCGCACCGGCGCCGCTCGACCCGTTCCAGTGATGCTGGTGTG
Organism: Mycobacterium sp. E3298; assembly: GCF_001666895.1. Classification (NCBI taxonomy): domain Bacteria; kingdom Bacillati; phylum Actinomycetota; class Actinomycetes; order Mycobacteriales; family Mycobacteriaceae; genus Mycobacterium; species Mycobacterium sp. E3298. The sequence goes on along the minus strand of NZ_LZJB01000504.1, from coordinate 26,399 downwards.
ACTGCTGTTGCAGATGACCGCCGTTACGCCCGCTACCTGCGCAAATCCGGCGAAATTGGCTGCTGAATTGCCTGCGGGTCGCCCGGCTTCCGCGCGCGAACCCGTTAGACTTTCGGTCGATGTTCACCTCCCGAACACCCCCGCCATGATGACTGAGCAGCCGGACAGCGGCGTCGAGCTCGGTCTGACCGGGCGGCCGCCGCGGGCGATCCCGGAACCGCAGCCGCGCACCTCGCACGGCCCGGCGAAGGTCGTCGCGATGTGCAACCAGAAGGGCGGCGTCGGGAAGACCACGTCGACGATCAACCTGGGCGCCGCGCTCGCCGAATATGGCCGGCGGGTGCTGCTGGTGGACATGGACCCGCAGGGTGCGCTGTCCGCGGGCCTGGGCGTCCCGCACTACGAGCTGGAGAAGACGATTCACAACGTGCTCGTCGAGCCGCGGGTGTCGATCGACGACGTGTTGCTGCAGACCCGGGTCAAGCACATGGACCTGGTGCCCAGCAACATCGACCTGTCGGCCGCCGAGATCCAGCTGGTCAACGAGGTCGGCCGCGAGCAGACCCTGGGGCGGGCGCTGCACCCGGTGCTGGACCGCTACGACTACGTCCTGATCGACTGCCAGCCGTCGCTGGGCTTGCTCACCGTGAACGGGCTGGCGTGCGCGGACGGCGTCGTGATTCCCACCGAGTGCGAGTTCTTCTCGCTGCGCGGGCTGGCGCTGCTGACCGACACCGTCGACAAGGTGCGCGACCGGCTCAACCCGAAGCTGGAGATCAGCGGGATCCTGCTCACCCGGTACGACCCGCGCACCGTCAACTCGCGCGAGGTGATGGCGCGGGTGGTGGAGCGCTTCGGCGACCTGGTGTTCGACACCGTCATCACCCGCACGGTCCGATTCCCGGAGACCAGCGTGGCCGGCGAGCCGATCACCACCTGGGCTCCGCGGTCCACGGGCGCCATCGCCTACCGCGCCTTGGCCCGCGAGTTCATCGACCGATTCGGCGCGTGACGGCCAGCGCGAACGGTGAGGCGCCACCCAACAACGGCTTTCAAGTCCGCCTGACCAATTTCGAGGGGCCGTTCGATCTGCTCTTGCAGCTGATCTTCGCCCACCGCCTCGACGTCACCGAGGTGGCGCTGCACCAGGTGACCGACGACTTCATCGCCTACACCCGTGAGATCGGCTCCCAGCTGGACCTCGAGGAGACCACCGCGTTCCTGGTGGTCGCCGCGACCCTGCTCGACCTAAAGGCCGCCCGGCTGTTGCCGGCCGGGCAGGTCGACGACCAGGAGGATCTGGCGCTGCTGGAGGTGCGCGACCTGCTGTTCGCCCGGCTGCTGCAGTACCGCGCGTTCAAGCACGTCGCCGAGATGTTCGCCGAGCTGGAGGCCACCGCGCTGCGCAGCTACCCGCGCGCCGTGTCGCTGGAGGACCGGTTCACCGAACTGCTGCCCGAGGTGATGCTGGGCGTTGACGCCGAACGCTTCGCGCAGATCGCCGCGATCGCGTTCAGCCCGCGCCCCGTGCCGACGGTGTCCATCGGGCACCTGCACGAGGTGGCGGTGTCGGTGCCCGAGCAGGCCAAGAAGCTGCTGGCTTTCCTGCAGTCGCGCGGCACCGGCCAATGGGCGACGTTCTCCGAGCTGGTCGCCGACTGCGAGGCGCCGATGGAGGTCGTCGGGCGCTTCCTGGCGCTGCTCGAGCTGTATCGGAGCCGGGCGGTAGCATTCGACCAGTCGGAGCCGCTGGGCGTGCTCCAGATTTCATGGACCGGGGAACGTCCGGCCAGCGAAGCCTTGGTAGAAGTGCGGGACGAATGATGAGCGAATCTGAGCCCGACGTCGACTTGGACGTCGGTATCCCGGACATCGCCGAAGCCGCGCCGATGGAGCCCGAGGAACTCGCTTCCGTGCTGGAGGCGCTGCTGCTGGTGGTCGACACCCCGGTCACCGCCGAGGCGCTCGGCGCGGCCACGCAGCAACCCGTATACCGGGTCGCCGCCCGGCTGCAGCAGATGGCCGAGGAACTCACCGAACGGGACAGCGGCATCGACCTGCGGCAGAACAGCGAGGGCTGGCGGATGTACACCCGCGCCCGGTACGCGCCGTACGTGGAGAAGCTGCTGCTGGACGGCGCGCGGTCCAAGCTCACCCGGGCCGCGCTGGAGACCCTGGCCGTGGTGGCCTACCGGCAGCCGGTGACCCGCGCGCGGGTCAGCGCGGTCCGCGGCGTCAACGTGGACGCCGTCATGCGCACGCTGCTGGCGCGCGGCCTGATCACCGAGGCCGGGGTCGACGACGACACCGGCGCGGTCACGTTCGCCACCACCGACCTGTTCCTGGAGCGGTTGGGCCTGACGTCGCTCGCCGACCTGCCCGACATCGCTCCGCTGCTGCCGGACGTCGACACGATCGAGGACCTGAGCGAATCCCTGGACAGCGAGCCACGTTTCATCAAACTCGCCGGCGGTCAGGCGCCCGACCAGGCGCTGACGTTCGACGTGGACCAGGATTGATGGTCGAGACCGAAGGGATCCGCCTGCAGAAGGTGTTGTCCCAGGCCGGAATTGCGTCGCGGCGGGCCGCCGAGAAGATGATCATCGACGGCCGCGTCGAGGTCGATGGGCGGGTGGTGACCGAACTCGGCACCCGGGTGGACCCGGACGCCTCGGTGATCAAGGTCGACGGCGCCAGGGTCGTCCTCGACGAGTCGCTGGTCTATTTCGCGCTGAACAAGCCGCGGGGCATGCACTCCACCATGTCGGACGACCGCGGCCGCCCGTGCATCGGCGACCTGGTGGAACGCCGGGTGCGCGGCAACAAGAACCTCTTCCACGTCGGCCGGCTGGACGCCGACACCGAGGGGCTGATCCTGCTGACCAACGACGGCGAGCTGGCGCACCGGTTGATGCACCCCTCGCACGAGGTGCCCAAGACGTACCTGGCGACCGTGACCGGGACGGTGCCGCGCGGCGTGGGCAAGACACTGAAGGCGGGAATCGAATTGGATGACGGCCCCGCGCGCGTCGACGATTTCGCGGTGATGGACGCCATTCCGGGCAAGACGCTGGTGCGGGTGGTGTTGCACGAGGGCCGCAACCGCATCGTGCGCCGGCTGCTGGGCGCCGCCGGGTTCCCGGTGGAGGCGCTGGTGCGCACCGACATCGGGCCGTTGTCGTTGGGCAAGCAACGCCCCGGCAGCATCCGGGCCTTGAGCCATGGCGAGATCGGCCAGCTGTACAAGGCGGTCGGGTTGTGAGCTCAGATGTGGTGGTGGCCATCGACGGGCCCGCGGGAACCGGAAAGTCTTCGGTGTCAAAGCAATTAGCGCGCGCGTTGCGGGCCCGCTACCTGGACACCGGCGGGATGTACCGGATGGTGACCCTCGCGGTGCTGCGTGCCGGTATCGATCCCGCCGACGCCGACGCGGTGGCGCGGGTCGCGGAAACCGTGCGGATGTCGGTGGACTACCAGCCCGATGGTGATGTGTTTTTTCTTGGGGGAGAGGATGTCTCGGCCGAGATCCGCGGTGACCGGGTCACCGGTGCGGTGTCGGCGGTGTCGTCGGTCCCCGCCGTGCGGACCCGGCTGGTGGCGTTGCAGCGTGAAATGGCCGGCGGCCCCGGCTGCGTCGTGGTCGAGGGCCGCGACATCGGGACCGTCGTCCTGCCCGACGCGCCGGTGAAGATCTTCCTGACCGCGTCGGCCGAAACCCGCGCGCGGCGGCGCAACGACCAGAACGTCGCGGCCGGGTTGGCCGACGACTACGACGCGGTGCTCGCCGATGTGCGCCGCCGCGACCATCTGGATTCCACCCGCGCGGTGTCGCCGCTGCGCGCCGCCCCGGATGCCGTGGTCGTCGACACCAGCGAGATGACCGAGGCGCAGGTGATCGATCACCTGCTGGAGCTGGTCAAGCAGCGAAGCGGGGCGGTCCGATGACCCAGGACGGCACCTGGACCGACGAAAGCGATTGGGAGTCGGTCGAATCCGAGCTCGAGGAGCAGGCCGAGGCGGGCCCCGCCCCCGTCGTGGCGGTGGTCGGACGGCCCAACGTCGGCAAGTCGACCCTGGTGAACCGGATCCTGGGCCGGCGCGAGGCGGTGGTGCAGGACATCCCGGGCGTGACCCGCGACCGGGTGTCCTACGACGCGCTGTGGACCGGCCGCCGGTTCGTCGTGCAGGACACCGGCGGCTGGGAGCCCGATGCCAAGGGCCTGCAGCAGCTGGTGGCCGAGCAGGCGTCGGTGGCGATGCGCACCGCCGACGCGGTGATCCTGGTGGTCGACGCGACCGTCGGCGCAACGGCGGCCGACGAGGCGGCCGCCCGGATCCTGTTGCGCTCGGGCAAGCCAGTCTTTTTGGCCGCCAACAAGGTTGACAGCGAAAAGGGTGAGGCGGACGCGGCGGCGCTGTGGTCGCTGGGGCTCGGCGAGCCGCACGCCATCAGCGCGATCCACGGCCGCGGGGTCGCCGACCTGCTCGACGAGGTGCTGGCCGCACTGCCGGAGGTGTCCGAGGCGGCGCCCGCGCCGGGCGGCCCGCGCCGGGTGGCGCTGGTCGGCAAGCCCAATGTGGGCAAGAGCTCGCTGCTGAACAAGCTGGCGGGCGATCAGCGGTCGGTGGTGCACGATGTCGCGGGGACCACGGTCGACCCGGTGGACTCGCTGATCGAATTGGGCGGCAAGGTATGGCGGTTCGTCGACACCGCGGGCCTGCGGCGCAAGGTGGGCCAGGCCAGCGGTCACGAGTTCTACGCCTCGGTGCGCACCCACTCGGCCATCGACTCGGCCGAGGTGGTGGTCGTGCTGATCGACGCCTCGGAGCCGCTGACCGAACAGGACCAGCGGGTGCTGTCCATGGTGATCGAGGCCGGCCGTGCGTTGGTGCTGGCGTTCAACAAGTGGGACCTGGTGGACGAGGACCGGCGCGAGCTATTGGAGCGTGAGATCGACCGCGAGCTGGTGCAGCTGCGGTGGGCGCAACGGGTCAACATCTCGGCCCGGACGGGCCGCGCGGTGCAGAAGCTGGTGCCCGCGATGGAGACGGCGTTGGCCTCGTGGGACATGCGCATCCCGACGGGCCCGCTGAATTCGTGGCTCAAGGAGGTGGTGGCGGCGACGCCGCCGCCGGTGCGCGGGGGCAAGCAGCCGCGCATCCTGTTCGCCACCCAGGCCACCGCCCGCCCGCCGACGTTCGTGCTGTTCACCACCGGCTTCCTGGAGGCCGGGTACCGGCGCTTCCTGGAGCGGCGGCTGCGCGAGACGTTCGGGTTCGAGGGCTCGCCCATCCGGATCAACGTGCGGGTGCGCGAAAAGCGGGGGACCAAGCGGCGCTGAGCGGGTCTCTCCCGGGCCAATCGGCGATTCGCGAAAGTGATAGCGCCCGCATATCACTCTACGCAAAATCCCGCGATACGGAATCTGAAAGCTACATCACAGGAGAAGTCCGTTGACTTCGACCCTGGATGCTGCCTACGTTTCTTGTCTAACGGGCGATTCAACCCGTATCGCGGGAATTGGAGGCATGGTGAACATCGCACAGGAAGCGCCCACCGCCGCGCGCTTCAGCGTCGAGGACAAGTCGCTTTTGATCACCGGCGCCACCGGCGCTTTGGGCAGCGTCGCGGCCCGGGCGCTCTCCGAAGCCGGCGCCCGGCTGACGCTGGCCGGTGGCAACGCCGCGGGCCTCGACGCACTCGGCATCGACGACGCCGCGGTGGTCGCGCGCCGGCCCGACACCCCGGCCGACGCCCGGGCCATGGTGGAGGCGGCGGTCGCCCGGCACGGGCGCCTCGACGGGGTGCTCGTCGCCTCGGGCATGAACCACGTCGCCCCCATCACCGAGATGGCGGTCGAGGACTTCGACAAGGTGATGGACGCCAACGCGCGCGGCGCCTGGCTGGTCTGCCAGGCGGCCGGACGGGTCCTGCTCGACCAGGGGAGCGGCGGCAGCGTCGTGCTCGTCTCGTCGGTGCGCGGATCCCTGGGGCACGCCGCGGGCTACAGCGCCTACTGCCCGTCGAAGGGCGCCACCGACCTGCTGGCCAAGAGTTTGGCCGCCGAGTGGGGTCCGGCCGGCATCCGGGTGAACGCGCTCGCCCCAACGGTTTTCCGCTCGGAGCTCACGGAGTGGATGTACGCCGACGACGAGAAGGGCCGCGCGACCCGCGAGGCGATGTTCGCGCGAATCCCGTTGCGCCGCTTCGCCGAACCGGAGGACTTCGTCGGGGCACTGATCTATCTGCTGAGCGACGCGTCCAGTTTCTACACCGGCCAGGTGATGTACCTGGACGGCGGATACACGGCGTGCTGAAAGGAACCGACATGAGCATCACGTGGCCGCTCGGCGAGGCCGAATCGAAGCTGGAGTTCTACGACCTGTCCCACCCGTGGGGTCACGGCGTGCCGGCCTGGCCGTACTTCGAGGACGTCAAGATCGATCGTCTGCACAACATGGCCAAAAGCCGGGTGCTGACCCAAAAGATCACCACCGTAATGCATTCCGGCACCCACATCGATGCGCCCGCGCACGTCGTGGAGGGCACGCCCTTCCTGCACGAGATCCCGCTGAGCGCCTTCTTCGGCACCGGGGTCGTGGTGTCGATTCCCAAGGAGAAGTGGGGCGTGGTGACCGCCGACGACCTGGAGAGAGCCACGCCCGAAATCCGGCCCGGCGACATCGTCGTCGTCAACACCGGCTGGCATCACAAGTATGCCGACAGCGCGGAGTACTACGCCGACTCCCCGGGTTTCTACAAGGAGGCCGGCGAGTGGTTCGCTGCCAAGGGCGTCAAGGCCGTCGGCACCGACACCCAGGCGCTCGACCACCCGATGGCGACCTCGATCGCGCCACACGGACCCGCCGAACACACCGGCGGGCTATTGCCCTGGGCGGTAAGGGAATACGAGGAGCAAACCGGCCGCCGGGTGCTCGACGACTTCCCGGAATGGGAGCCGTGCCACCGCGCGATCCTGTCGAAGGGCATCTACGGCTTCGAGAACGTCGGCGGCGACCTGGACCAGGTCACCGGCAAGCGCGTCACCTTCGCGGCGTTCCCGTGGCGCTGGGTCGGCGGCGACGGCTGCATCGTGCGGCTGGTGGCGATCGTCGACCCCACCGGCAGCTACCGCATCGAGACGGGCCGGGCGGCGTGAGTTCCGACGGGGCCGGGATTCAGGTCATCGCCCGCGCGGCGGAGATGCTGCGGCTGCTGCAGGCGCACCCGGGTGGGCTCAGCCAGGCCGAGATCGGCGACCGGCTGGGCATGGCGCGTTCCACGGTCAGCCGGATCCTCAACGCGCTCGACGACGAGGGCCTGGTCGCCGCGCGCGGGGGCCGCGGCGGGTATCGGCTGGGGCCGGAGATCGCGCGGATGGCCGGCACCGTGCGCCTGGGCGTCGTAATGGACGTACACCCGTTCATGGAGGAGCTGTCGCGCGAGCTTGGGGAGACCGTCGACCTGTCGATCCTCGACGGGGACCGCGCGACCTTTGTGGACCAGGTGGTCTCGCCCCACCGATTGCGGGCGATCAGCGCGGTGGGTGAGTCGTTTCCGTTGCACTGCTGCGCCAACGGCAAGGCCATGCTGGCCGGCCTGCCGCCCGAGCACCTGCCGAGCCGACTGGCCCGGCTGACCCCTAACACCATCAGCGGCCCCGCGGCGCTGCGCAAGGAGCTCGAGCGGGTGCGGACCGAGGGCGTCGCGTACGACCGCGAGGAGCAGACCGAGGGCGTCTGCGCGGTGGGCGCGCTGCTCAAGGGCGCGACGGCGGACACGGTCGCGGTCAGTGTGCCCGTGCCGGCGCAGCGCTTCTACGGCCGCGAAGCCGAGCTCGCCGCGGCCCTGTTGGCCTGGGTCGAGAGGGTGGACGCCGCGCTGGGGAAGGTCGATTAGGAAGGTGGCCGGTCGGCTGCGGTAGGCTTTCGACCTGCTGCCGGTGATCCGGCGGCTCCGGGCTGTGGCGCAGTTTGGTAGCGCACTTGACTGGGGGTCAAGTGGTCGCAGGTTCAAATCCTGTCAGCCCGACTTCAGGAATACTTTGCCCGAAGCGTGGCTAGCAGAAACGTATGGCTGCATGCCCGGCGGCAAGATCACCCACCGTACCGGCCCACGCGAGTTTCAGACCCGGTGTGCCTAGCCATGAGACAGCAGATCAGGCGGCGGTGGACTGCATCCGGCGTTTTTGCTTAAGCATGGCTTTTGCGACGAGCATCGACAACGCGGGCGAGAACCGCTCCAGGTACCAGAATGCCTTCCACCACGTCGGCAACACAATGATCGCGTCCCCCCGCAACACGGCACGAAGGGCGCGCTCGGCGAACCGTTCGGGTTTTGAAGTTTCTAGAAAGCGTTGTATTGGTCCCGGTGCCATCCCCCGATGTCTGTCCGTTAGCACCATCGGAGTCGAGACCATGCCAGGACAAAGCACCGATACCTGCACGCCGTGGCGCTCGGCCTCGATGCGCAACGACTTGGAGATCCCGACAATGGCGTGCTTGGTGGCGGCGTAGCTGGCCGGCACTGCGCCGGTGGCGAGACCGGCGATCGAGGCTGTGTTCACGATGTGGCCGGAGTGCTGCCCGATCATGATCGGATAGACCGCCTGGATGCCGTGCACCACGCCGCGCAGGTTCACATCGAACACGTCGTTCCAGTCATCGAGCGTGTACGAGTCGACCTCACGGTCAACCAAAATGCCTGCGTTGTTAAACAGGTAGTCGATCCGCCCGGACTGCCCTACCGCCTCGGCGACGGCACGCTCAAACGATGGGTAGCAGCGCACATCCAGCTCAATCGCGTGCGCCTTTGTGCCACCCCCGCTGAGGCGTTGCGCCAGATCCTGCGCGGGGCCGATCTGACGATCGGCGATCCAGACCTCGGCGCCCCCATCGACCAAGTTGGTCGCCAACGCGGCGCCAATGCCGGACGCCCCGCCGGTAACGAATGCAACCTTGCCCGACACGGTCGATGCCATTGGCGAAAGATGATCGCTCGCCCTTGCAGGGTAATTGCCAGCCTGTCGGTCAGATAGTGGCACCGTCGGCGGCCTCTCGTCCGAAGTTCACGATTCAGCGCACCTGTCCGGGTCGATGTGCTCATCCGATGATGCGTGCCGTTCGTGGACCGGCAAGGACGTCATCCGTGGATAGAGGATCGCTGGACCGAGCCATCGCGCAACAAAGCGGCGCAGTGCGCTTCCGTCGCGCTGCCGCTTTCCGGGATCGGTCAGGAGCGAATGCACTGTGCGCAAGGTCATTTCGGCAAGCTCATTGAGCGCGGTGGCGTCGAAACCGTGAAGCTGCCAATCGACGTCGAGGCGGTGGAAGGCCGACAAGCAGAAAATGATCGCTGTATCGGAGGTGAGCGAGGTGGCAGCTTCGCCCCCGGGTGGCCGGGTAAGTAGCTTCTCCAACTGCGGATCGCCGGTAAGGTTCTCCACTGCGAACGAGATGATTTCGACGATCGCAGTGACCGGGTCGTTGAGGCCGCTGACGTGGTCTACAACTTGGTCGATGAAACCGTTGACCGCACGCATCGCGCTGGCGATGAGCAGCGCGTCGGCGTTGGGAAAGTACCGGTATACCGTCTGACGAGTGACTCCGAGCCTTCGGGCGACGTCGGCAAGCCGTATCGCCGATCCGTGTTCAGCGATCACCTCGTCTACCGCATCCAGAATGCGGGCGATTGCCTCCTCGTCCGAGGCGGGTGTGACACCCGCCCAGCCGCGACTACGCATCCGCTGCCACAAGCATTTCGCTGTCGAACTCGATCTCAAGTGTCGTGGGGCCGGTCATACCGAGCAGGGATTTCCACGGCGCCGGAGCGGTCCGATGGGGTGCGGTGAGACGTCGGGTGAGGACTATAAGTGCTTCCGCCAATTCCCGGCGTGCGAGGTTCGCCCCCAGACAGTAGTGCGCGCCACCACCGAAAGTCAGAATCGCGGGCAGGTCCTTACGCGCGATGTCGAACCGATCCGCATTCTCATAAATCGCCGGATCACGGTTGGCGGCAAAGGTGTTTACGACGACCAAGGTGCCCGCCGGGAACGTGTAACCACCGAACTCGGCATCCTCGGTGGCGGCTCGCACTGCGATACAGACCGCGGGCGAGTGCCGCATGCTCTCCTCAACGGCCTGCATCGCAAGCTCTGGTTGCTCACCGAGCTTCGCCCATTGATCCGGATGCTCGCACAGCACCTGCACCGAAGCGGCCAGTTGGTTTCGCGTCGTGTCCGTCCCCGCCATCAAGAAGCCAGCCACCAGCATGCGCAGCTCATCCAGATTGAGCCTGTCGCCCTCGCTTTCGGCGCGTATGAGCTCAGACAACAGATCATCAGTCAGATGCCTCCGGCGTGTGGCGACCATGTCATCCACGTAGGCGTCCAGTTCGCTCCACGACCGCATGATCGCGGCTTCATCGAAGGTGACGTCGGGCTGAAAGTTGAAAGCCTTGAAGATCTGGTCGGTCCACTGTGCGAAAAGATGCCAGTCTTCCCGAGGCGCACCGATCAGCGCACACATGATCGGGGTGGGATAGGGCCGCGCGATGTCGGTCACCACGTCGCAACGACCGGCCTCTACCACTTGATCGATCAGCTCGTTCACCACCTCATGGATGGTGTCCTGAAGGCGTGAGGTCGAGCGGGGAGTGAACGCCCTGGACACCAGCTTGCGTAAGCGAGTATGTGGCGGACCGTCGAGACCGAGAAGGCTGCTCATCATCTTGTCGTAGAGCGGACCTGAGGTGACGCCCTGCGCTGCCAGTGTGAGTCCGGGTGGCAACCGAAACTTGCTGTCGCGCAGGATATCCCTTGCCAAATCGTAAGTCAGTATTTCCGGACCGAGCGGGCCAATGGCGATGGGCGCACGCGATTGCGCAATTCGCACGTCTTCGAGGATGTCCTGCGGAGTGGCGGTGAAGTCGTAGCTGAACGTGGGCAGGCCAGCTTCGAAGACGTTGGCAGCGGCGCTACTTACGTTCATCGCGATATCTCACATTCCATTGATGCCCCGACGGGCCAAGGCGCGGACAATTGCGCCTAAAGTGTATGACCATGACGCTGAGCTCGTCAACGCACAATGGTGTCCTCGCAGCTCATCATCCCTGCTGCCCGGCGAGGTCATACGGATTGTCGCCTGACGTCCGCGTCGCTGCGAGGGCAGTAGTTCGTCGAGACCCTCGGTGCGGTCCGTCTCGCGCCAGACTGCCCGACGCCCACTTTCGCATCAGTCTCAAAGCGGTCGCGGCGACGTCGAGCGTCGTCCGACGCGAGTCGCGAACGCACCTCGGCGTGCAAGGTGCCCGTACCGCCATTCGGTAATTTGACCGTGAATTTCCGTGCTTGTTCGTAGCTGTGCTTGGAAACGTTAATCCGTTGTGGCACAACGCTTAAGTAATACGCCCCCAGACGCCTACGGATACTGCCGTTACGTCTGGGGGTCAGGTGGTCGCAGGTTCAAATCCTGACAGCCCGACAACACATCAGGAGTCAGCCACTCCGTTTCGTCAACCCTCGCCGGACGAATTCGGTTGCCGCGTGGATGATGGCAACTGTGGGGACAAAACCGTGCGCGGCGTTGATGGGTGAGCGTGCCGCTTAAGCGCGTCGACGAACTCAAGCCCGGCGACCGGATCCGGATGAAGATCGGGCACGCCACCGTCGTCGCCACCGAACCGCTGGGCGATGACCAGACTCTGCTCACGTTCCTCTATGGGACGAAGAGGCCCGCGGACAATGCCGTCACCGTGGACGTCCTCGACGATGACGAGTGGGGCTGGTAAATGAGGCGGCTACTGCGTGGCCACGAACGAGAAACTCCCGGTGGAGATCAGGTCCGGGTCGACGACGCAGCGGGTGCCGTCGACGTTCGGCTGTCCCGACGCCACCTTGGCCGCCGCCGCGGCACCGGCGGCATTGCGGGTGGGACCCCAGCCCCCGACCAAGCCGTGACCGTTGTCGGAGAGGGCCACACAGCCGCCGCGGCCTTCGGCGAGAACGTGGCAATCGGTTGCGCCGTGCTTCTCGGCGCAATGGCTGACCGCGTACGACTCGACGTCAGCCAGGCTGGCGTGACTGCCGCCGACGGTGACATCGACGGCGTGGGTGGAGTCCGACCCCGCGATCACGATGAAGCCGCCCTGGGCCTGTGCCGGCGCGGCCAGTCCGACGGCACAAACAGCAAGGATCACCGCGGGAACAAGAGGCTTGAACACATGCTTCCTTTCACATCGTGTTCCGGCAGAAGGCGTGCCGTACTCCTACGGTGCGGGTTCGACGGCGGGTGTGCGTCGTCATTAACAAGGCCTTGACACGGACGTAGCAAATCTTCACAGTGACCGGTCGGCGACCGCTGAGGCGCGAGGCGGCGCCGGCAGGCGACCGTTCCGCTGATGCTTTGCTGTGGCAACATTCCACGCCGTAAATGCGGAGAAGGTCGGGCGAACGCCCTAGGCGCCAAGGATGATGACGTCATGGACGCTGAACTGGGAGGCTGGCTGGCCGCCGGCGAATACTTCGACTACCTGGGCTTCAACATCTTCTACCGCGTCGAGGGCAGCGGACCCCCGCTGCTGCTGATCCACGGGTATCCGTTCAATTCCTTTGACTGGGCATCGATCTGGCCGAAACTCACGCAACGGTTCACCGTCATCGCGCCCGACATGATCGGCATGGGGTTTTCCGAGAAGCCGGTGGCCTACCAATACGCGGTGACCGACCATGCCGACATGCATGAGGCTTTGCTGGCGCACCTCAACGTCGGCAACGCGCACATCCTGGCCCATGACATCGGCGATTCGGTGGGCCAGGAGATGCTGGCTCGGCACGAGTTCGGTCAGCAAAGCTACGGCGCGCTGCGCATCGATTCGATCACGTGGCTCAACGGTGGAATGTTCATCGAGGCCTACACGCCCAGGACGGCGCAGAAGCTGATGTCCGGCACCCCGTTGGGCGACGTCTTGAGTCGCGTCCAGAACAGTCCCGTGTCCCGTCGGCTGCTGGAACCGACGCTGCGCGAGATGTTCGGTCCGAACACCAAGCCGACCCGGCACATGATGGAGGTGTTCAACCAGATCCTGGACTACAACGACGGCCGCCGCGTCCTGCACAAGGTCGGCCGGTTCATCAACGATCGCTACACCCACCGCAACCGCTGGGTGCGCGCCATGCGGCAAACCGCGGTTCCGATGCGGTTGATCGACGGGCCGATCGACCCCAACTCCGGGGCCCACATGGCGCGCCGCTACGCCGAGGTCATTCCCGAACCCGACGTGGTGATGCTCGCCGACGACATCGGGCACTGGCCACAGATCGAGGCGCCCGACGCGGTGGTGACGCACTTCCTCGCCCACGTCGACCGCGTCGCCGCCGGCTGAGCCAGAAGCGGTGGGCTAGCCGTGATGCGGCGGTCGCTCGTCGCGGAGCCGGCCCTCGTCCGACGCCGCGCGCATCTGCTCCTCGTCACCGAACCTCTCCAGATCCTCGGGCGTGACGCGCGCCCGCGGGGGCTTCGGCGAGGCCGGCGGCCGGGTTGGGGGTTCGGTGGGCACGAGGCGATTATCCGCGCCCCGGCCGACTACTGGAAAGCCGGGAGAATGGTGCCCGAATCCCGAATCTCCCAGATGCTGGCTTTGGTGATGCCGTCGAAGTTGATCTTGTTCAGCGTTGCCCGCGAATACGTGAGGTCGATCGCGACGTGCGTCGCGGTGTTGCCGTACGGGTCGGTCATCGGGAAGGTGCCCTGCACGTTCACCGCGGACGCGTCGGGATAGGTCGCCCTGGCGTATCTGAGGATGTCGATAGTGTCCGTCCGGGCGCCGTCCTTGATCATCTGCTCGGTGTAGTTGTCGCGGATGGCAAATCGCGCGTCGACCACGTCGCCGTCCGGGCCCGGGGTGGTGGTGAAGGTGACGCCATCGGGCTTCTTGGGACCGGCCGGTGTCGACGGCGCGGCCGCGGTCGATTCCGGCGGTCCCGCCGCGGCCGAACTGCTCGGAGGGGGCGATTGACCGTCCTTCTTCGGGTCGAAAACCCAGCTCTTGCCGACGATGACGAGGAGGACCAGGGCGCCCAGCGCCGCCAGGGCCAGGGCCGCCTTCCCGCCGGGGGAGTCCTTCTTCGGCGGTTCGGTGGAGAACGCCCACTCGGTGGTCCAGTTGGTGCCGTCGAAATACCGTTGCAGCCCGTGGCCCACCCCCGCGGGATCGGGATACCAGCCCGGCGCCGACTTAGGCGGGGGCGGCGCCTGTTCAGGTGGCATCTATCCATTTTCGTCGTGACGGGGGCATCTCGGCGACCGGCAGTCCTGACCTTTGGAAACGGGTCCGTTTCCTAAGCTGTCATGCTCGCACGCTTTCAGTCCTCGCGGTCGGGCTCGGTGAGTTCCGGCGCATTCTCACGGGTCGCCATCCCGCCCTCGCGGCCGTGATCCGCCGGACCCGGGGGGTCACCGTTCGGCCCGTCGTCGTCCTTCTTCGAATGCTTGCCCATCGCAACTCCCTTCGTCGACCGAAGGACTACCCGCGCCGCGCACCGTCGACGCGACGTGAACCCGAGATGGCCCGGGCGTGACGGTTCGGCGTGACGTCCGACGTTCGACGCGTCGGTGTGCCCGGTTCGGGCTATGAATCTAGGAGTGAGCAGCCACGTGAACCTGACCCAGCAGGAAAGTTCCTTGATCGGCGAGAGTCACCCCGAGGCCCTGACGCGCATGGACGAGCAGTCGCTGAAGGACTTGCAGAGCCGCCTCAGGCAAGCGCGGGAGAAGAACTTCAGCTTGTTGCGGCGGCAGGGTGCGGCCCGGGTGGAGGCCGAAGGCGCCCGCGGCGCGGTCCAGCCGGCCAGCGAGAAGCGCGGCGAAAAGGTGGAGATCTTCGACGCGGCGCTGGCCCGGGTGAGCGAGCGGCTGGGTTCCATAGCTGACGCCGGGCAGCCGGACAGCTAGACCGCAGCGGCCAAGTAGGCGACCAGCGGGCGAAAATTCATGGTTTAGAAGTGGCATGCGTTGGGCACACAGCGCCATGATTGCGCGTCGCTTTTCCCGCTTCCTCGGTTGTGCGGTGGTCGGGGTGTCAAGCGCTGGCGCTTCGGTCCTTGCTTCCGCGATCCCGGTCGCCTCCGCCGGGCCGTGTCCGGACGTCCAGGTGGTGTTCGCCCGCGGTACCGACGACCCTCCGGGTCTTGGGCCGACCGGACAGGCATTCGTCGATTCCGTGCGCCCGCGCCTCGGCGCCAATTCGCTCGACGTGTATCCCGTCGACTACCCCGCCACCCATGACTGGACAAGCGCGGGGGAGGCGGGCGTCAGGGACGCGGGCGCCCACGTCGTCTCGATGGCCCGCGACTGCCCCAACACCAAGATGGTGCTCAGCGGCTATTCCCAGGGGGCCGCCGTGATGGGCTTCGTGACGTCGGCCGCGGTACCGGCCGGGATCGATCCGGCGAGCGTACCCAAACCGATGGACCCCGAGGTGGCCAACCACATCTCCTCGGTCGTGCTGTTCGCATTGCCCAGCGACAAGGCGATGAGCTTCTTCGGCGAGCCACCGGTCGTCATCGGCCCGCTCTATCAGGCCAAAACCATCCAGGTATGCGCTCCGGGGGACCCGATCTGCTCCGAGGGAATGAATTTCGCCGCGCACGACACGTACTCGACCAACACGGCGATGATTGACCAGGGTGCCGCGTTTGCGGCCGGTCGCCTTGGCGAAGGCCCCCGCGGTCCGGTGGGTGTAAGTCCCGGCGCGCCGACGACCGCCGTCGCGTTCCCGGGCCCCGCCCGTTGACTCGGGCTCGGGTCACGTGAGCCAAATCGAATATCAAGGCGCACAACCGCTTCCGCGTCCAAGTCGGATCGAGCGGCGGTGGGTTCGGACCGGCGCGAGCATAATCGGGTGGTGGACTCACACCGCGACGTCGTAGCGCAATTTCGCCGGCTCCATCAAGAGGGGTGTTTCGTCATCCCGAATCCGTGGGACGCCGGCTCCGCGATCGCGCTCGCCCGGCTCGGCTTCCCGGCGCTGGCCACGACGAGCGCCGGCCTGTGCTTCGCGCGCGGTCTGCCGGACACGGTGACCGCCCTCTCCGTCGACGACGCACTGGACAACATCGCCGAAATCGTGGCCGCGGTCAGCGTTCCCGTCAACGCGGACTTCCAGGCCGGTTACGCCACCGACGCCGGGGAGCTCGCCGACAATGTGGCGCGCTGCGTGGCCACCGGCGTGGCCGGGCTCTCCATCGAGGACGGCACGGGCAGCGACCGGGCGCCGCTCTTCGGACTGGCCGAGGCCACCGATCGCGTTCGCGCCGCGCGTTCGGCGATCGACGACTCGGGCGCCGACGTCATGTTGGCCGGCCGCGCGGAGTGCTTCCTCTACGGCCACCCCGATCCGCTCGCCGAGGCCATCAGGCGGCTGCAGGCCTACGCCGAGGCGGGAGCCGAGGTGCTCTTCGCACCCGGCATTCGTAAGAAAGAGGACATCGCGGCCCTCGTCGACGCGGTGCGGCCGTATCCGGTCAACGTTCTGGTGTCGTCCGACACGGGGTCGACCGTGACCGATCTCGCGCAGCTAGGGGTGCGACGGATCAGCGTGGGCTCGGCCTTCAGCCGGGTCGCGTGGGGTGCGTTCCTGGCCGCCGCGCGAAAGCTGATCGAGGACGGGTCCTTTGGGGGACTGGCAGGAGCCAGCGGCTTCGACGAGCTCAATGGGCTGTTCACGGAACGTTCGAGCTAGGACACCTTCCGGAGATCGGCGAGGGAATTCTTCAGCCCACCGTCCAGCCGGATCTGCACCGCCGCCACCGCGACCATCACCGCGGCGGTCACCAGGTGCACGACGCCGTCGGTGACGTTGTTGGGGAAGGTGAAGACGAAGGCGACCTGGTGCGAAAAGAAGGCCCAAATGCCCGGCAGCGCACCGGCTATCGCGGCGATCAACAGATAGAGCACGGCCCACGACTTGCGCATCGCGAACACCAGACCCGGGGCGAACAGGGCGAGGCCGGCGACGGCGTGCCAGCCGTTGTAATCCATGCCGAGCAGTTGAACGGTCGGCGCCGTTGGCCCCGTGGCGAAGCTGGGATTGATGACGAGGCCGGCCACCGCCTGGATGACATGGAAAGCGCAGATGATCAACAGCCCGACCTGGGCGAAACTCCACCTCACATTGCACCTCCTTGTGCACGGCGGGATAGCCCGAATACTACGCGCGGTAGTAGACCGTGACAACGGGTGCGGCCGCGGCGGCTAGGAAGTGCTGTTCCGTTCGATCCACTGGGTCATCGCGTCTTCGAGCGCGGTCGCGACCTCCACGCCGGCCGCGTCGGCGGCCTGCTCGAACCGCTCGACCAGCTCGGTGTGAATGGACGCGCCCAACTTCGTGCGCTGCGGTTTCGGCTTCGGCGGCAGGTCTACGGGCACGTGTCGCGCGACGGACGCGTCGATGATTTCGCGCAGCGCCGGGATTTCGTCGAGGGCTTTGGTGAGTTCGTCACGCTCGATCCGCAAGACCTCCGCCGGCCCCATCGTCGTCACGGTGGCGGAACGCAGTTTGCCCCGGTGCAGCGCCGATTCGCCGATCACCTCTCCCGGCCCGAGCACGGCGATGCGATCCCGGCCGGCGTAGACGCCCACCTCTCCGCTGAGCAGGATGTAGCAGGAGTCCGAGGGCGTCTGCTCGTGGATCAGCGGCAACGGGGCCGACGTCGAAGTGCGATGAGCCACCCGGGCGAGGCGCTGCAGTTCGGCATCCGAGAACTTCTCGAAGGTGGCGTACTGGCGTAACCGACGAGCGTCTTCCAGATATTGCTTCTCGTCGGCCTTCATAGCGAACTCCTGACGTGCGATGTGACGCTACATCGAGGAGCGTAACGCGGATGTGCGGCGTAACTCTAGATCCGGCCCCCGCCGGAAGGCGTCGCGGTCAGTTCCGCCCGGGAAGCCTCATCACCGCGCGCACTACGGGAACCAGCGACTTCTGCCACAGCGTGCTCGGAATGCCAAGCGGCGGATCGAGATTGAAGACGCGAGCGGTTGCGATCGTCTGCGATTCGGTGTACTTCAGCAGCCCCTCGGGACCGTGCCGCCGGCCCACCCCGGACTGACCCATCCCGCCCATCGGCGCGCTGAGGCTGCCCCAGGCGAACGCGTAACCCTCGTTGACGTTCACGGTCCCCGAGCGCAGCCGGGCGGCGATCTGCTGGCCCTCCGCGGAGGAGCCGGCGAAGACGCTGGCGTTCAGCCCGTACTCGGTGTCGTTGGCCCTCTCGACCGCCTCGTCGACGTCGGCGACCGGGTAGATCGACACCACCGGCCCGAACGTCTCGTTGGCCGCGCACTCCATCTCGGGCGTGACGTCGGTGAGCACCGTCGGCTCGTAGAACAGGGGTCCGATGTCGGGTCGGGCCTTGCCGCCGGCAATCACCTTGGCGCCCTTGGCCTTCGCGTCGTCCACGTGGTCCGTCACGGTGTCCAGCTGCCCCCCGGAGATCAAGCTGCCCATCTCCACCGAGAAGTCATAGGCGGTGCCCAGCTTCATGCTCCGCACCGCGGCGCCGAATTTGCCGACGAATTCGTCGGCGATGTCCTTCTCGACATAGATCCGTTCGATGGAGATGCACAGCTGGCCCGCGTTGGAAAAGCATGCCCGGGTGGCCGCCTTGGCGGCCTTGTCGAGGTTGGCTCCCCGCGTGACGATCATCGCGTTCTTGCCCCCGAGCTCGGCGGAAAACCCGATCAGCCGACGGCCCGCGTGCTCGGCGAGTTGCCTGCCGGTGGCGGTCGAGCCGGTGAACATCAAGTAGTCGCAGTTGTCGATGATCGCGGTGCCGACCACCGAACCCGGCCCGGGGACGATCGCGTAGAGCGCTCGCGGCAGGCCGGCCTGATAGAGCAGCTCGGCGCAGGCCAGGGCGCAATACGGGGTCTGGCTGTCCGGCTTGAGCACCACCGCGTTGCCGGCCAGCAGTGCGGGCACCGAGTCGGACGCCGTCAGCGTCATCGGGTAGTTCCACGGCGAAATGACCCCGACGACGCCCTTGGGCTGGTAACAGACCGTGGTCTTGCCGACGCCCGGGAGCAACGACTGCACCGTGCGCGGCTTGAGCAGGTCGGCGGAGACCCGCACGTAGTAGTTCGCGTTCGCCATCAGGTCGACGATTTCTTCCTGCGCCGCCCAGCGGGCCTTGCCGGCCTCGGCCTGCAGCAGGTCCATCAGGAATTCGCGGTGCTCGACCACCAGGTCGCGATAGCGGCTGATGACGTCGATGCGCTCGGCGACGGGACGGGCCGCCCACTCGACCTGGGCCGCGCGCGCTTCGGCGAACGCGGCCTCGACGTCGTCGGCCGTCCCGATCGGGATCGTGGTCAGGGGTTTACCGGTGAAGACCTCGTCGATCGTCTTCGTCGGGCGCGCGGCGAGATCCTTGATCGCGGCCAGTTGCCGCAAGCGGTCGAACACCTCGGCTGACGGTGCGGGCATGTCGTTACCTCCCCAATGAGCACGGCGGCCAGGCCACCAGCCTATCCGTCTGGAACGCCGCGGCGGCCGTCACATGCGCCCGTACGCGAGCGCCATGACGAGGAAGAGCGCTGCGAACAGAAGCAACATCATTGCCAACGGGTCGATCAGCTCGAACAGCATGCGATCACAACCCCCCGATGCCGGGCACTAGTTGGTGCTCGCGAGGTAGGCCCCGTACGGCACCGCGTCCAGCAGCGTGACCGTCAGCCCGACGCCGCTGGGCAGTAGGTAGGCGCGCCGCTCACCGGGACGCGCGCCCGCGATCGCGGAGCCGAGCGGGGAATTGGTCGAGTAGACCTCCACGTCGCCGTGCTCGGCGCCGCGGGCACCCAGCAGGAAGGTCTCGACGTCGCCGGTGTCGTCGTAGCGCACCGTCAAAACCATGCCGGGTTCGGCGATTCCGTCGTCGGGGGGATCCTCGCCGACTACGGCGTCGGCCAACAGGTCCTGAATCCGTTGCATCCGCAGCCACCACGCGCGCCGCACCGCGACAGCGTTCCCGTCGGCGTCATCGCCGACCGCGTTGCCGTCGCACAATTCGCGCAGGGTGGCCAGTTCTTGCCGAAGCCGCACGTAGGCCTGCTGCGTAAGCCAAGTGGGTTGCACGCTGGTCATGTTCTTTTTCCTTTCTCATGCGTCAGCGGGGACCAATGGTTCCCTGCGGGAAGTGTTGCGCGCCTTGGAGTTCGTGACGGGCCGCCGTAGGGAGTCGCCTTGAGCAGCGTCACGAGCCGGCCCGTCTCGTGGGGGATCGCGTAGATGCGTTGCTCGCCGGGGCGGGCGCCGGCGATGCACCGGCCCAGCGGCGACGCCATCGAATACACGTTGATGTCGGCGTCCTCGGCGCCGCGGCGGCCGAGCAGCATCGTCTCCGTTTCACCGCTGGCGTCGTAGCGAATGGTCAGCACCATGCCCGGGCCAGCGGTCCTTTCGCGCCCGGGATCGTCGCGGACGGCGGCGGTGGCCAACAGGTCTTCGATCTCGCGGATGCGTTCCCGCCGCGCCGCGGGTCGCGCCGCGCGATCACCGCCGTAATCCATGGCGTCGTCGGGGACTTCGATGCCGCGCTGGGAGCGCAACGCGGCGAGTTCGTCCTGTAATCGGCGGCGCTGCTGCGGAGTGATGTAGGCCGGTGTGAGACTGGTCATCTCTTATTTCCTTTCGCAAGTAGGGGTGTCGTCAGGGACGGGCCGTCGGGTGGCAGCCGTCCCTGACGACGCGAAGCCCTTGCCGGGCGGGTCTTAATGAGGCCGTGCTGCGCCAGATATGCTGTGCGTCAACCAATCTCCGCTTCTGGCCTCGACTCTTAACTCCATGGTGACCCACGTGGCGGTCGGGGCGCTTGCCCGAATCGGACAATGCCGGAGTGGGCCATTGTCGAGGGCCGACAACACGGTCGCCGTGCCAGCGACCTCAGCTCACTGTGGGCCGACGAGCCGGTCGAAGTCGTGTTGCCATCTGGCGTAACGGATTCGGTCGAGGGCGTAGCGGGCGCCGGCGACGGACGCCGCGACGGGCAGGGTCACGGCGAGCCAGATCGCCACGGCGATCGCGACCGCCTCGTCCCCCGGCGACATCTTCGGCCGGGTAACCGGCGCGCCCCGGTCGTCGACCCAAATGTCTATCTGGTCACCGACTTTCACCGCGAGCGGTGCGGCGATGTCCCCGGTGCGCTCGGCGCCGGCGAAATCCCATCGGGCGGGCACCATGACCGTCGGGCTTCCGAGATCGGTGCGGGGATGGCTGTCCCCGACGACCGTCGCGGTGGCCGGGCGCCGCGTCTGCACCTGTTCGGCGTAGACGCGGCTACGGTCCTCATGGATTGCGGTGCCCACGGCGGCGGCGATCGGTACGGTGACCAGCGACACCGCGATGGCCAACACCAACAGCAGCGCCTCCAGCCGGTCGGTCGACCGGACCAGCGGGCTGCGGCGAAACAGCCGAGCGAGCAGTCCCCGCGGCAGGGGAACGGTGAACGTCTCCAGCTCGGGGTGATCGTGTCGGGGGGTGGTCATCGGATGTCCTCGTCGAGTGGGTGGCGACCGTGGTTGGTCACCTAATCTTGGCTCGGCCGGGCACCGCGCGGCTTGCGCCGATCCGACAAGGGAGCCGGCGCGCGTTGTCGGATTCCGACAGCGCGATCAATCGATGTCGGTGGCCGCGAGTTCGATCATCATGGCGAGCCGCTTCCTGGCGTCGTCCAAGGGAAGATTGCTGATTTCGGCCATCTTTCGGAGCCGGTAACGGACGGTGTTCTCGTGCACACCGAGACGCTCACCGGCCTCGACCGGATCGCCCTGGGCCTCTAACCATGCCCGCAGCGTGGCGAGGTAGTCGGTGCCGTTGGCGCGGTCGTGCCGGCGCAGCTCGGCCACCGGTCCACGGGTCGGGGCCCGGCCGGCGCGCGCCGCGGTGCGCAACCGCTGCAGCAGGATGTCATCCCACGATTCGTCGTAGGCGGGCGGCGCGCAGGTGGGCGACGCCTCGTGCAAGGCCAGGCATTCGTCGGCCTCCTGCCGGGCCGCGGCGAGCTCGGCCACGTCGGCCGGCCCACTGATGCCGGCCAACACGGTCACCCCTTCGGGCAGGGCCGCCGCCAGTGCGGTCACCCAGTGGCGGGCCGCGGTGGCCTGATCCGCGGGAAGCAGGGTGTAGACGGTGTTGCCCGCCAGGGCGCTACGCCCCGGCCGCGACCACCCGAAGCCGGTGGTGGCGCGCTCGAAGGCCAGCAGCAGGGCCGCGTCGCGTTCGGCACCCACCGACGCCTGCAGCGCGATCACCCGTAAGCCGCTCTGGGGCAGGCCGAGCCTGCTCGCCGCCGTGGCGGCGTCGGCGCTGCCCTCGAGGAGCCGGATCGCCAGCTCGGATTCCACCTGACGCTCCAGGTCGGCGCTGGCCTGGGACCGCAGCACGTGCATGGCCACCGTGTGCGCGCCCGCAGCCAGGGCGGTGCGCGCCTGCTCGTCGAGCGGCTCGGAACACGCCACCCACACCGACCCCATCAGCTCTCGCCCGGAGCGCACCGCCACCACCATGCGGCCCGTCAACCCGTATGCGGGATCGCCCTCGACGAAAAGCGGCTCTTCGGCGACCGCCAGGTGCGCGAACACGCCCCGGGATTCGAACAGTGCGCGCAGCCGCTCCGGCACCTGTCGGCTCAGAATCGTCTCGACCCGGGCCGGATCGGGGTCCTGCTGCAGCCGTGAATACGCCAGCACGCGCAGCAGCTCATCGTGGATGACGACCGCGCTGCCGATCGCGTCCGCCAGGCTGTCGGCCAGCGCGAAGAGATCGGTCGGACCACGGCCGGCCGCGGTTTCGCGGCCCTCCAGTACCAGCCCGTAGATGACCGCGGCCAGCTCGCTCCACGGCAGCGTCTCCTCGACCAGCAGCACCGCCCCGACCCCGGTGTCCTCGCCTACCGTCAGCGGCTCAGCACCCTCGCGCGTCAACACCACCACCGCTCCCGCCGAGTTCGCCCACTCGACGGCGTCGCTCAGAGATTCGGCGCCGATCGCCAGCAGAACATCACCGACGACGGCCCGCCCGCCCGACATCTCGTGAATGACCACGCTGCGCAGCTCGGTCGACCGAGGCACCGACGACCAACCCAGCCGGACCCCGTGACCACCCAGCACATTCACCAAGCGGTCCAGAGTGATCACGGGGGCTCCCAACGCCGATTATCGAGACGCTGATGCCTTTGTATCCTCCCGCGGTCTCCGGCCGGATGTGATTGCCGGGTTTGTTACCCGACCGCTCAAAGGATGTGCATGCCCTGGGCCAGCTGCGAGACCCCTACCACCGTGAAGACGGTAACCAAGATCCGCCGGTGATAGGCGCGCACCCAGTCGTGCAGCTGCCGCAGCGCGGCCTGGGTCCTTGCCGGCGCGGCGACGTACCCCACCAGGATCACCTCGACGACCGAATACATCAGCAGGACGAACGCGATCGAGGCGCTGACCTGTGTGGCGATCGCGGCCCTCGAGGTGACGATGATCGCCAGGATGAACAGCACCCCGTCGACCGGAACCGACGCCAGCCCGATCACCCATGCGATCCACAGCGACCCCTGCTCCCACGCGCGGTGGGCGCGGTGGAGCCAACGCCGGGGTCCGGAAAGCTCCTCCGGGGGGAGGTCCCCGGCGCGGCTCAAGAATCGCGGCACCGCGATCGGCGCTGCCGTGGGCGTCGAGGTCGCGTCGCTCGATACGCCGGCCTCCGCTCGCTGCCGCGTCGAAAAGCGCACGGCCATCACCGCGGCGATCGACAGCCCGAGCACGCCGAGGCCGATCTGGATGTGCGGAAGTGTGGAGCTGGGGGCCTTGGTGGTCGAGCCGTGGCCGAACGAGCCGAACGTCGACGTGAAGTTGAGCAGCATCAGGGGCGCGAGAAGTTCGGGAACACATACGGTGAGGCCGCCCACCCAGTAGGCGAGCAGGTTCGGCCCGGGCCGCGGTCGGGAGATCATCAGGAGGGCCAGCCCGAGGCGCACGGGATTCAGCGCCGCGAGAATTCCCAGCCCCAGCACTGACCCCCACATTGGCGCATCTCTACCCGCCGTCGCGCGACCCTAAACGCCGAAACTCAAGGCATCGTCCGCCCCGCCACCGATCCGGAGGATGTCGGTTCACCCAGCGAATGTCGGCCTGGCGCAACATGTTCAAGCGATGCTCCGACGCAGGATGACCCGTGAACTGCGGGCCGATCCGGTGTGAGGACGGCCGGTCGGGTGTCGGTGAATTTGGTCACAACGCCGATCGGTTGCGGCTCGCGCTGCCGAATTGTGTTCGTGCATAGGAAATTCACAGGTTTGACCAACCGACCGTCGGGTACTCGGCGGCCCGTGGATTACGACGTTGCAAGTCGTAGTGCCCGCACGCTCGGGGTTCGCTGGTGCGCGAACGGCGGTCCCCGCGAAACCGCCGATCCAGATCCGTGGGCTACCGTTGGTGGTGCGGACGGTATCGCGACTCGGGCCGGGGAACCGATTGGGGCCCGAGACGCAGCCACAACGATCACATCACGACGGGGATCTCCGCGAGGCTCGCCGGCGCAGGCGCGGCGCCGGTGGCCGAGGCGCCACACTGGTCGAAACTGACGGCCAATCATGAAGCGCGGCATCGACTTTGGTGCTGCGCCGGGCGCTTTGCACATGTCAGCTCCGGGAGGTTGTCCATTGCAGCTCAATCCGTTCGACGACGAGGGCGGCAAATTTGTCGTGTTGGTCAATAATGAGGAACAGCACAGCTTGTGGCCGGCCTTCACCGAAGTCCCCGCCGGCTGGCGGGTGGCCTACGGCGAAGCCGACCGGACCGCTTGCCTCGACTTCATCGACGAAAACTGGCCCGACATTCGCCCGAAACCGCTGCGCGAGAGGCTGTCCGCTCCCGGTTTGTGATGTATAGACCGTCTAGGTATGAATGAGTCGGGAAGGGTTTTGGGGGGACTTAGTGGAACGCAGTGACCGGGCACTACCGCTGACGCGAGCGCAGCTGGATATCTGGCTCGCTCAGCAAACGGGTCACTTCGATGTCGCGTGGCAACTCGGCGTGCTCGTCCGGATCGAGGGCGCGGTCGACCGCGGTCTGTTGGAGCAGGCGATGCGCCACGTGGTGGGCGAGGCCGAGAGCCTCAGGGCCCGCTTCTTCGAGGCGGACGGGCAGGTCTTTCAGCGGGTGATCGATGACCCGGACGTCGATCTGGTCTTCTACGACGTGAGCGGGTCCGCCGATCCCGAGGGCGAGGCCCGCGAGCGGGCGTCGGCTATTCAGCGCACGCCGATGCCGCTCACCGGTCCGATGATGAACTTCTATTTGTTCCAGACGGCACCCGATGAGTACTACTGGTTCACCTGCTGTCATCACATCGCGATCGACGGAATGGGCATCGCGCTGATCGGCCGCCGCATCGCGGCCGTCTACTCCGCGCTCGCCTCCGGCACGGCCGTATCGCCGGCCTTCTTCGGTTCGGTGCAAGATCTCGTCAGCGGCGAGTCGGAATACGCGGCATCCGCGGATTATCTTGCCGACGAGGCCTATTGGAACGAGCACCTGCCGACGGGCGCCGAGCCGGACTATCGGGTCACCCAGCTCGCCGGCGACCGGGACCCATACGCCCCCTCACCGCCGGTCCGATTGGACTCGTCGGTGCTCGGCGCGATCAAACAACTGTCCAAGTCGCTGGGCGTCCGCCGGTCGTCGATCCTCACCGCCGCCTGCGCACTCCTGGTGCGCGGGTTCCGCGCCGACAATTCCGACGAAGTGGTGCTCGACTTCCCGGTCAGCCGCCGGCTGGACCCGGAGTCGAAGACCCACCCCGGCATGCTCGCCGGAGTGGTGCCGCTGGTGTTGAACGCGTCGCCCCAAATCACCGCCGCCGAGTTTCTCCAGCAGGTCGATGCGCGGTCACGGGAGGCGTTGCGGCATCAGCGTTTCCCGGTACACATGCTTGGTGGCGACGGCGGCTTCCGTGGCGCACCGCAGGCATCCAACCGGGTCGTCGTGAACTTCGTCCCGGCCCGGATGACCCTCAGCCTCGCCGGCGTGCCGGCGACCGCGACGTACACGACCTTTGGCCCGGTGGGTCACTTCGGGCTGTTCTTCCTCGGCTTCGGGGATCAGCAATTCCTGAGCACGGTGGGTGTCGGACAGCCCTTCTCGAACTTCGACGTCTCGGACCTGGCGGGCCGGCTGCAGCGGCTGCTGGTGGCGATGGCGGCCGATCCGGCGCGGCTGTTGTCGTCGGTGGATGTGCTCGATGAGGCCGAGCGGGCGCGGCTGGATGTGTTCGGAAATCGGGCGGTTCTGAGTGCGCCGGTGCCGGGGTCGGTGTCGGTGCCCGGGTTGTTCGCTGCGCAGGTGGCCCGCGCGCC
>NZ_LZJB01000503.1:0-11708 GCF_001666895.1 Mycobacterium sp. E3298 | reverse complement strand
GCCGTGCGGCCGGCCTGCGGACAACATGCGGCGCCCCCAGACCGCGCTCGGGGTGAAGCGTGTAAGAGGGCGTTCGATAGTAAAGTTCACCGACATGGGAGGCGGTGACGCCGCAAAACAGCAGGCGGTGCGATGCAGCTCCGGTACATAAGCGTCCCGGCGCTGATCGCCGAAGCGGGGGGCGATCCCTGGGCGATCAACCAGAGCCTGCAAGCCGGTAGCCCGTTTCAGATTTCGAATCTCGCCGAGGCTTTCCACCAGGCGGGCCGCTGCACCCAGGAAGCGAACGAGAGTTTCGAACAAGCCCGCAAACGCTTCGACGCCGCCTGGAACCACCAGAACGGCGACCATCCGATCAACGGCTCGGCCGAAGTGCAGCGCGTGATCAAAGCGCTGGGCGCCCAGTCCCTCCAGCTGCCCAAGATCGGCGCCGACTTGGAGAACATCGCGGCCGCCCTGGCCGAGGCGCAAAAGGCCGGGGCCGGCGAGATCGCCACGCTGGAAGGCGAGCTGCAGAAGCTCGACGACCTGATCGGGCAGGCGGTCGACATGGAAAAGGACAGCCACCTCAGCGCGGCCGACCGGCAGGCGCTCGACGCCCTCATCCACGCGTGCGAAGACGACGCCATCAGCGACACCGAGGCCGCGCTGGCGCAGCTGCAGGCGCTGCGCAACGGCTACTCGGCCACGTTGCAGAAGTCGCTGGGCAATCTGCGTGCCGACGGATACGACCCCGAGTCGCTGCGCCAAGTCGACGCCGACACGCAGATTCCGGCGCCGGACACCAACCCCGAGGACGTGCATCGCTGGTGGACGTCACTGACACCCGAGCAGCGGCAGCGCTTCATCGCCGAAAACCCGGACCAGATCGGCAATCTCAACGGCGTCCCGGTCCTGGCCCGAAGCGACGCCAACATCGCCGTGATGACCCGTGACCTCAACCGGGTGCGCGACATCGCCTCCCGCAGCGGCGTAACCGTCGACGACGTGCTGCACGACCCCGCCAAATACGGCCTCTCGCCGACCGACATCACCCGCTACCAGAACGCCAACGAGACCAAGCAAGGGCTCGACCACGACGCGGGCAACGATCCGCGGCACCCCAATCCGACCTACCTGTTCGCCTACGACCCGTTGGCGTTCGGCGGCAAGGGCCGCGCGGCGATCGCCATCGGCAACCCGGACACCGCGAAGAACACGGCGGTGATCGTGCCGGGCACCAGCAGCAGCGTGAAGGGCGGATGGCTGCACGACGGTCACAACGACGCCATCAACCTCTTCGCTCAAGCCAACGCGGCCGACCCCACCAACCCGACGGCCGTGATCGCCTGGATGGGGTACGACGCCCCCAACGACTTCTCCGACGTGCAGCGCATCTCCACACCCGAACTCGCACGGACCGGCAGCGCGGCGCTGGCGCAGGACGTCAACGGACTGTGGGCGACACATCTCGGCGGCGGACAACACGTCACGGTGCTGGGCCACTCCTACGGTTCGACGACCGTGGCCGACGCCTTCGCCATGCACGGCATGCACGCCAATGACGCTGTGCTGCTCGGCTGTCCGGGCACCGACGCCGCCAAAAGCGCCGCCGATTTCCACCTGGACGGCGGTCATGTGTTCGTCGGGGACGCCTCCACTGACCCGGTCGGAATGCTCGGCCAGCTGAATGGCTTGAGCAAGCACTTCTTCGGCGACGACATCGTCGGGCAGGTGATGGGCAGCGACCCCGGCCTGGGCGCCGATCCCGCCGTCGACGGCTTCGGATCGACGCGGTTCCGCGCCGAGGTGCCCGGCGCGAACGGCATTAACCCCCACGACCATTCGCACTACTACTATCCCGGAAGCGAGGCGCTGCACAGCATGGCCGACATCGTCTCGGGCCACGGAGACGCGTTGGAAGCCGACGGCCTGACGGCCGGACATCGTCACCAGATAGGCGGCGTCCAAATCAGGATTCCCGGGCTCCCCCCGGTCACCGTCGGACCACATACCCCGGCGGTCGTCGACCCGGAGTGGAACCGCCCGCCGGGTTCTGTCACCGACAATCACTTCTTCGATGGCCAGCACCACCATTGAGCGCCGGCGCAAGCGGTCGCGGCAGGCAGCGCTTGCCGCGCTGGCGGCCGTCGTCACGCTGTTGATAGGAGGATGCGGTTCCATGTCGCCCAAACAACATTCCCCCGGTTCCTCTCATCCGGTGGATGATTCCGCGCATCCCCTGACCGACGACCAGGCCATGGCTCAGGTTGTCGATCCGGCGAAACAGATTGCGGCCGTGGCGAATTTGCGGGGACTCAGCGGGGGTTTCTCGTTCGCCTCCTGCAACGACCAGGGAGATCCGCCCTACATGGGCACCGTCACCATGAGTTTCCTGTTGCAGGGCGACCCCGACGCGTACTTCCAGCAGGTGCACGCCGCGATGGTGGCTCATGGCTGGAACGACGGCGCCCCTCCCGGACAGCATTACTTCGGCACCACGCTGAACAAGGATGGGGTGACGGCGAATATGAGCTACTCCCCCTCCGACCACAGTTACGGGCAGATCATGCTGTACGGACAATGCCGCAACACCACCGATCACCACCACGACGGCAAGACGAACACCACGGACATCACCAGCCAGCTGAACGCCCGCTGACGTGATCCAGGGAAATCATTCGACCCCGCAATGACTTTCGTCAGAAGGGTAGAGTCGCGGGCATGAATTTGGTCGAGTGGCTGAAAAGCCCGCATCACCTGCGCACGCGTTTGATGATGGAGCGACAACCGATCCGGAACATCGAGATAGAGACCGTGTTCCTCGAACTCTCCCACCGCGACGCGCGACTACGGTTCCCGGTGATGTTCATGCTGCTGCCGAGGCGTTTTGGCTCGTCGCCCGACGGCAGCACTCGCCCAGACCAGAAGAAGTTACCGCGGAACCCCGATTAGCTCTGCGTGGCTTTGCTGACGTACTGCGGGCAGTACGACTGCGTTGCCGCGCCGATGAAGTAACCCGAATTGTTGTCAGATAACTGCAGCGCACTCTTTACGTCGGCCAATGTCTGTGCCAGCGTCGCGCCATTGGTCCAGTCCTGGCAAACGCCATGTCCGGCATTGACGACCGTCTGATTCGACAGGTTGGGGAATGTGATTCCCTGCTGTCCGAGCGCCTGCAGGAAAACGTCATCCGTCGCGTCCGCATTCGCCAAGGGAGCGGCGATGACAGCCATGCTCGCCAAACCCACGGCGACTGGGCCGGTCAAGC
Organism: Mycobacterium sp. E3298; assembly: GCF_001666895.1. Taxonomy (NCBI): domain Bacteria; kingdom Bacillati; phylum Actinomycetota; class Actinomycetes; order Mycobacteriales; family Mycobacteriaceae; genus Mycobacterium; species Mycobacterium sp. E3298. Next base: position 8,458 of record NZ_LZJB01000503.1, on the reverse strand, counting down.
GTGCGATGTTCTTCATGGTGGCTCCTCAGGGTGGGATCAACTTCTAGCCGTCGGTATTTGTGTACGCGCCGATCGGTTAATGGTTCGGCCACTCGATACTTTTACACACGCGCCGGTTCGGCGCTCGGCAATCGGCAAACTTCGTGTCCGGTGACGACCGCGCGAAACTCCGCCATAATTAACGGAAACGGCATTTATGCCGAGTTATCGCCCGACCGCAGCAACGGGTGCCGAAACACGCGACGACGCCCGCCGCGCCCCGAGGCCCACCCCCGAGCGGGTCGCGGAAACGCCGGCCCAGCGGGGTGGGGCGCCGGCGCGCGTTCGGGCATGCTTGCCGTATGCACCTCGTCAACGGCGTCCGCGACCCCGCGGCAAGTTTTCCCCTCGACACCGTCACCGATGATGCGGCCGAGCGTCGGCAGGCCAACCGGGCCGTCGCCGTCAGCGCGATCGGACTGGCGCTGACCGGGCTCGTCGAATTGGCGATCGCGCTGCTGTCCGGCTCGGTGGCGTTGCTCGGGGACGCGTTGCACAATCTGTCGGACGTCTCCACCAGCGCGCTGGTGTTCGTCGGGTTCCGGGCGTCACGCAAAGTTCCCACCGAGCGCTATCCCTATGGCTACGAGCGCGCCGAAGATCTCGCCGGAATCGGTGTCGCACTGGTGATCTGGGGCAGCGCCGCCGTGGCCGCCTTCGAAAGCGTCAACAAGCTGCTCCGGCACGGCGGCACCGGATACGTGGGCTGGGGCATCGCGGCGGCGCTGGTGGGAATCGTCGGCAACCAGCTGGTGGCCCGCTATAAGTGGTTGGTGGGCAAGCGGATTCGTTCGGCGACCATGGTGGCCGACGCCAAACACTCCTGGCTGGACGCGTTGTCGTCCGCGGGGGCGATGCTCGGGCTGATCGGCGTGGCGCTCGGCTGGGGATGGGCCGACGCGGTGGCCGGGATCGTCGTCACGGGGTTCATCTGCCACGTCGGCTGGGAGGTGACCTCGGAGATCGCTCACCGCCTGCTCGACGGCGTCGACCCCGAAATCATCACCACCGCCGAGGCCGTCGCCGCCACGGTGCCGGGCGTCACGCACGCCCACGCCCGGGCCCGATGGACCGGGCGGACGTTGCGGGTGGAAGTGGAAGGCTTTCTCGACCCGGACACCCCGTTGGCGGCCGCCGATCGAATCGGGCGCCTCGTCGCCGCCGCGCTCGCGCCGCGGATCCCCGAGATGCACAACTTCACATGGACGGCGCGAGCCGCGTAGCGCGCACCCACGCGCTCCAGGCGGTCAGTTGCCGGGGGCACCGTCCGGCTTCGGGCCGCGGTCCTCGCCGGTGACGTACTTCGGGCAGTAGTGGGCCGCCGCGAGGTACGTGAACTTGGCCGCGCTGGCCCCCTGGAATGCGGGGTTCTGGTTGCGCAGCTGGGTCACGATCTCCGCGGTGGACTGGCCGTCGTCGAGCAGGTCGCACACCGACTTGCCGATCGTGACGGCGTTGCCGCCGTCCTGGTAGGTGAGGCCGGCGTCGCGCAGGTCGGTCAGAAAGTCCTGATCGTTGTTCACATCGGCGTACGTGGGCGCCGCCAGGCCGATCGCGGCGGCCACGCCGGCCAGAACCAGTAGAAATCGCATAACGCAGCGATTCTCGCAGACCTGCCGGCGAATGGCACCTCGCCGGGGAAACGGCGGGTGAACTCTGGCGGCCGGTTAGGCCGCCGGCGCGCGAGAGGGTCGCAGCGCCGGGCGGTGCAGCGTCAACGACTCGGGCAGCGCGCCGACCTGCCGGCGCTCCGCGCGCTCCCAGATGTCGCCGTCCAGGACGCCGGGCAGGCCGGCCTCGCTGGCGATGAACACCGGCGCCTCGCCTTGCGCGAACTGCCGGTGGTAATCCTTGAGGGCCGCGAACGCCCACTTGCCCAGCAGGCAGATGGTGAGCAGGTTCGCGATGGCCATCACCGCCATGGTCAAGTCGGCGAGCGCCCACACCAGGGTCAGCTTGGCCAGCGCCCCGAAGATGATGGACGCCAGGGTGACCGCCTTCAGAACGTTGGCCGCCAACCGCCGTCCGCCCAGGTAGAACAGATTGGCCTCGGCGACCACGTAGTTGCTCAGCACCGATGCGAACGCGAATACGAACACCACCGAGGTCATCAAGACCGTGGTCCACGACCCGAGATCCGCGGCGATCGCGGATTCGGTCAGGCTGGCCCCGGCGAGCGAGCCCAGGCGAGAGGGATTGTAGGTTTCCGGACCGGACAGCAGCACGATGAACGCCGTCGCCGTGCAGATCACCATCGTGTCGACGAACACCGCGAGCGACTGAATCAGGCCCTGCTCCACCGGATGTGCCACGGTCGCGGCGCCGGCGATGTTGGGCGAACTGCCCATCCCCGCCTCGCAGGCGAACAGGCCCCGCTTGACGCCGGTGAACATCGCGGCGAGCGCTCCGCCCGCGAAACCGCCTGCCATTTGGCGGATTCCGAACGCACCGCCGATGATCTCCCTGATCACCGTCGGCAGCTCGGTGATGTTGACGGCCACGATCCCCAGCGCGAGCAACGTGTACACCAGCGCCACCACCGGAAGGACCGATCCGGCGAATTGGGCGACGCGCCGCACGCCACCGAAAAGCACGGGCGCCGCCAGCACCGCCAAAACGACTGTGGTCCAACCGACCCCGATGCCGTGCGACGACTGCAACACCCCGCTGATCGCGTTCGTCTCCACCATGTTGAACGCTGTGGAGAACGTGACCACCAGCAGCATGGCGAAGATGACGCCGCCCGCGCGTGACCGCAGGCCCCGTTGTATGTAGAACGCGGGACCGCCGCGGAAGGCTCCGTCGTCCGAGCGGACCTTGAAGATCTGGGCCAGGGTGGCCTCGATCACCGCGGTGGCCATGCCGACCGCGGCCACCACCCACATCCAGAAGACGGCGCCGGGCCCCCCGACCGTCAGGGCGATTGCGACGCCGGCGATGTTCCCGGTACCCACGCGCGACGCGAGGCCCACGCAGAACGCCTGGAACGACGAGATCCCACCGTCCTGGCGATGGGCCCTACGAAGCTGGCGAAGCATGCGCCCGAAGTAGCGGACCTGAATGAATCGGGTGCGCACGGTGAAATAGATGCCGCCGCCGATCAGCAAATAGATCAGGACATGCGTATTGAGGATGTTGCTAAGGGGCTCGACCAACTGCTGCTGAAGGAAGTCCAAGCCCATGCTTCCTTTCGGCTACGACCACTGTCCGTCGCCGAAATGGTATGGGCGAATTGTTGATTACAGGTTTCGTTAACCTGCCGTCAATGGTCGGCCGTGTAACAACCGCATCACATTCGTCGTAACGGCCCACCGCCGCCACCGCTAGGAGGCGGCGTCGGGCTTCGAGAGCGCTTGGGGGCAATACGAGTTGGCGGCGATTGCCGCAAACCGGGTGGCGTCGTCCCCCTGCAGCCCACGATTGAGCATTTGGAGCATCCGGACGACGTCGGTCAGGTTCGAGCCCTCGCTGACCAGCTTGCACACCGACTTGCCGGAGGTGATCGCCTGCTCGGGGTCCGAATAGGTCAGGCCGGCCGCGTGAACGGTCGCCAGGAAGGTGTCGTCACTGCCGTCGGCGTGCGCCGGGCCGGCCAGACCGATCGCGGCCGCAAGGCCGAGCGACATCAGAAATAGCCTCACGGCTCACTGATCGTTCCAGAGCTGCGGCCGCCCCGCATCTCGTGGCGCGAATCGGCCGGTTACGAGCTGGCGGTCGTGGTCGTCGGGCTGGACGACGAGAGCGCGTCCGGGCAGTAGGCGTTGGCCGCTATCGCGGTGAACTTTGCGGCCTTGTCGGCGCTCAATGCGCTGTCGCCCTTTTGCACCGCCGTCGCGATGTCAGCGATCGCGGTGCCGCCACTGGCCGCCGAGCACACGTAGTGGGCCGCCTGTATGGCCTGTCCCGGGTCCGTATAGGTGAATCCGGCCGCATCCAGCGATGCGAGAAACGCACCGTCGGTGTCGTCGGCGTATGCCGGCGCGGCCAGGCCGATCATGACAGCAACGCTGGAAATTGTCAGAACAAGCTTCATAAATTTGAAATCGTTCCAGACCTGCGCGGAGTACGCGGATGACGAAACAATAATTAACAATCGTCAACCCCGGGTTGACATCTCCAAGCGCGTCAACCTATCGTTGACGGCATGGCCGACCCGACCCGCATCGCCTACCCCGTCCGGCTCGACGAGCTGATCAATGCCATCAAATCGGTGCACACCGACGCGCTCGATCAGCTGGCCGACGCGGTGCTGGCGGCCGAGCACCTGGGCGAGGTCGCCGACCACCTGATCGGGCACTTCGTGGATCAAGCCCGGCGGTCCGGGGCGTCGTGGACCGACATCGGCAAGAGCATGGGCGTCACCAAACAAGCGGCCCAGAAGCGGTTCGTGCCGCGCGCCGAGGCCGCCACCCTGGATCCCGAACAGGGCTTCGGCCGCTTTACGCCGCGGGCGCGCGGCGCGGTGGTGGCGGCCCAGAACGCCGCGCACGAGGCCGCCAACGACGAGATCACGCCCGGCCACCTGTTGCTCGGCGTGCTCAGCGATCCGGCCGCGCTGGCCACGGTGTTGCTGCGCCTGCAGCAGGTCGACACCGAGTCGCTGCGCGCGGCCGTCGAGCTGCCCCCGGCCGGGGGCGCAACCCCCGACCTCATCCCGTTCAGCGGCCCCGCGCGCAAAGCCCTGGAGCTGACCTTCCGGGAGGCACTTCGGCTGGGGCACAACTACATTGGGACCGAGCATCTGCTGTTGGCGCTGCTCGAGCTGGAGGACGCCTCCTCCGACGAAGGACCGCTGCGCCGGTGCGGCGTCGACAAGGGCCGTGTCGAGGCGGATCTGATCAAGGCTCTGGAGTCGCTCGGCGGCGGCACGGGCGCCCGCGCCGAGGGCTGATCCGGGGTGGTCGACCCCTCCCCGACGCATCACCGCATGTGCGATCATTCGAAGGTTCCCTTCCCGGGTTGCCTAGGAGGCGAAGACATGGCGAAGACGCACCGCTGGCTGGTCGTCCTGTCCGCGTTCGTCGTCGCCGCGGCGAGCGTCACCGCGAACGCCGCGCTCCCCGCCCCCCGCGCCTGGGCCGGTGACGCCCCCATCGGCCACATCGGCGACACGCTGCGGGTGGACACCGGCACCTACGTCGCGGACGTGACCGTCACCGGCGTGGCGCCCTGCGACCCGCCGCCGGGCTTCGGCTACACGCGCGAGGGCACCTTCCGGGGTTTCCCGGGCAGCTCGGTCGAGCGGGCCGACGTCGTCGTTCGCGCGGTCCGGGTGCCCAACCCGTTCGTCATGGCGACCACCTTCAGCTTCGACGGCGTGACCCAGTTCGCCGACGCCTACAAGCCGCGCGCCTCCGACGCCCCCGATGCGCTGGACAACGTGCTCACCAACGCGCCGAACGGGGCGATCGTGCGGGGCGAAGTGTATTGGGACGCCTACCGTGATCCCGTCTCCACCGTGGTCCTGCTGGACAAGAAGACGGGCTACCACCTCGCGCAGTGGAATCTCTGACCCGCGCCGTACGCGTCGTCACGACGGATTCCGTTGACGTTCAACAGCTTGCCGACGTCGCCGCGCGTACCTTCCCGCTGGCGTGTCCGGCCTCGATGGCAGCCGAGAACGTCGCCGCGTTCGTCGACGCCAACCTGACGGCCGCCCGCTTCGCCGAATACCTGGCCGATCCGCAGCGCGCGATCCTGACCGCCACACAGCACGACCGAATCGTCGGTTACGCCATGCTGATTCGCGACGGCGACACCGCCGAGCTGTCCAAGATGTATGTCACGCCGGAGCACCACGGCACCGGGGTCGCGACCGCACTGATGGACCTGGCGCTGACCACCGCCGGCGAGTGGAAAGTGGGGCGCGTGTGGCTCGGCGTCAACCAGGCCAACGAACGCGCGCAACGCTTCTACGCCAAGAGCGGCTTCCAGGTCAGCGGCACCCGGACCTTCCAGGTCGGCGCCGGACGCGAGGACGACTTCGTCATGACCCGCCCGCTTCGTTGACCGTCAGCGCCAGGAGCCGAGACATGGCCCGCAGGTACTTCTTTCGGTAGCCGCCCGCCAGCATCTCGGCGCTGAAGATGGTGTCCAGCTTCTCGCCCGAGGCGACCACCGGAATGCCGGCGTCATACAGCCGGTCGGTCAACGCCACCAGTCGCAGGGCGACGTTCTGGTCGTCGATGCCATGCACACCGGTCAGGCACACGGTGGTCACCCCCTCGATGAGGGTCAGATATCGCGACGGGTGCATGGTGGCCAGGTGCGCGCACAACGCGTCGAAATCGTCGAGCGTCGCCCCGTCGACCCGCGCGGCGCGCGCGGCCACCTCTTCGTCCGAGAGGGGTTGCGGCGCCGGCGGCAGGCCGCGGTGCCGGTAGTCGGGCCCCTCGATCCGCACGGTGGTGAAAATGCTTGCCAGCGTGTTGATTTCGCGGAGGAAGTCCTGGGCGGCGAACCGGCCCTCGCCCAGTTGCTCGGGCAGGGTGTTGGAGGTCGCGGCCACCGACACCCCCCGCTCCACGAGCGACGAGAGCAGCCTGGATATCAGCGTGGTGTTGCCCGGGTCGTCGAGCTCGAACTCGTCGATGCACACCGCCGTGTAGCCGGCCAGCAGGTCGACGCATTCGCGGAATCCGAACACGCCGGCCAGCTGGGTCAACTCCCCAAACGTCGCGAACGCCTTGGGAGTTGACGATTCCGGGCCGTCACCGGGCAACGCGTAGTACGCCGACGCCAGCAGGTGGGTCTTGCCCACGCCGAACCCGCCGTCCAGATACAGGCCCACCCCGGGCAGCACCGCTCGCCGGCCCAACAACTTTCGCCGGCCCGCTCGTCGCTCCACCGCCTGACGACAGAACTGCCGGCACGCCACGACGGCGGCGGCCTGCGTCGGCTCGGCCGCGTCGGGCTGATACGTCGCGAAGCTCACGTCGGCGAACGTTGGGGGCGGCCGCAATTGAGCGATCAGTCGCTCCGGCGACACACTCGGATGCCGATCCACCAGGTGCGCCACTCCCCCGGAAGTGGACCCGTGCATCCCAGAACTCTAGCGGCGTGCTGCAATCAACCCCATGGCCCTGCCCGAGACGCCGCTGTCGCTGCTCGGATCGGTGCGCGAACTCGGCGACGCCGAACTCCCCCGCCTCTACGGCTACCCGGAACGCGACGGGACGTGGGTGCGGGCCAACTTCATCGCGAGTGTGGACGGCGGCGCCACCTCCGGCGGCAGCAGCGGGACGATGGGGGGTCCCGGCGACCGATTCGTGTTCAACCTGCTGCGGGAGCTCGCCGACGTCATCGTCGTCGGCGCGGGCACCGTCCGGGTCGAGGGCTATTCGGGGGCGCAGCTGAGCGTCGCCCAGCGCCAGCAGCGCCAGGCCCGCGGGCAGAGCGAGATCCCGCAACTGGCGATCGTCACCAAGTCGGGCCGGCTGGACCGCGACATGGGGGTGTTCACCCGGACCGAGGTGCCGCCACTGGTGCTCACCTGCGCGGCGGCGGCGGCCCCGGCGCGCCGGATGCTCACCGACCTGTGCGAGGTGATCGACTGCTCCGGCGACGACCCCGGCGAGGTCGACGAGGCCGTGATGCTGGGGGCCCTCGCCGCCCGCGGGATGCGCCGCATCCTGACGGAGGGCGGGCCGATGCTGCTCGATTCGCTGATCCAGCGCGACATGCTCGACGAGCTCTGCCTGACCATCGCGCCCTACCTCGTCGGCGGGCTGGCCCGCCGCATCGCGACGGGGCCCAGCCAGCTGCTCACGCGGATGCGCTGCGCCCACGTTCTGACCGACGACGCCGGTTACCTGTACACCCGCTACGTCAAGGCCTAGCTTTGCGGCGACCCGTCCCCCAGCTTCGCGGGGGTTCCCCCAGCGCCCGGCTTCGCCGCGCTTGCGATCGCCGCTAGCTACTGTGGTCGACATGAGTCGGCAGATCACGCTCGCCACGGTCTTGCTTGCGGTGACCGCAGTGGTCGCCGGCTGCGTCCCGGGCCTGGCCGCCGACCCGCGATTCGCGACCAACTCCGGGGCCCGGCCCCAAGGCGCGACCACCGCCAAGCCACCGCGCAGCGGCCCGCCGCCCATCGCGGCGCCCAAGAACGACCTGCCCTGGCACGACTGCACGTCGCGGGTGTTCGGCGACGCCGCGGTCCCGCCCGCCGCCGGGGTCCAGCTGGACTGCGCGAACTACGACGCGGACCTGGACCCGAACGGCGGCGGGACCGGCACCGTGAGCGTCGGCGTGGTGCGCGCCCGCTCCAGCCAGACCGGCAGCTGCGCCGACGACGGCAGGTCCGAGCCGGTGGTGAAGACCAGCGGGCCCGCGTCGCGGGGGGTCTGGCTGGAGCGGGCGCGCACCACGCCGACGCTCACGGTGCCGGTCCCGCCGCCGTTCGGGTCGAGGTCCGCGT
>NZ_LZJB01000502.1:0-16186 GCF_001666895.1 Mycobacterium sp. E3298 | reverse complement strand
GCAGGTTCCAGGTGTCGATGCGGGCGTAGGACGGGTTGGCCACCGCCGCGAGCGCGGAGACGCGGAGTCGTCGCGGCTGGGTGGTGTATCGAGTCATGATCTCACCTGTTCTTCTGAGCGACTTGTATTCTCACCCCGCCGCGCCGCCCACGTGATCGTTTCGCCTCAGGTCGATTCGGTGATCCCGTCGTCACCGTCGTCGGCGTCCACCACGCGCCGGTTGGCGCGCGTGCCGTCCACCCAGCGCAGCACCGGGAGATCCCAGCGACGTGCCGGCAGCTCGGTGACGTCGGACAGCGATCGCACCACGGCCTGCGTCAGGCCCATGATCGCCGCCATCACCGGCAGCAGGGGTTGCAGCGGCTTTGCCGCGCTGCGAACCGTGCTGATGCGGCGGGCCACGATCAGCCGTTCGACGCAGTGGTACAGCCAGGCGCCCACCGCGAGCCCGTAGATCGACAGGGCCGAGGCGACGATGGTCCACCCGAAGGCCGCGCAGACGACGGCGCCCAGCACCACGGTCGCGGCCAGCAAGCCCGCGATGACGGCGCGCAGCTCCAGCCGGGTCACCCCTGCGGTTCCTCGTTCTCCGGCGCGTGCGCCGCGCTGGACCGGACCGCCGCGGCGGCCGCCCGGATCTGCGGCGTCACCAGCATGACCTGGCCCAGCACGCCGTTGACGAAGGCCGGCGAATCGTCGGTGGACAGTTCCTTGGCCAGCTGCACGGCCTCGTCCACGGCGACCGGCTCCGGGACGTCGTCGGCGTAGAGCAGCTCCCATACCGCCACCCGCAGGATGGCGCGGTCCACGGCGGGCAGCCGGTCCAGCGTCCAGCCCTGCAGGTGCGAGCTGATCAGGTCGTCGATGTGGGCGGCGTGCTCGCCGACCCCGCGGGCCGCCGCGACCGTGTAGGGCTGCGGCTGCGCCACGTCGGGGTTTGTCTCGGCCAGCGCGGTTCGCACGTCGACGAGCTCGGCCGGGCCCAGCCCGCGGGCCTCGGCTTCGAACAGCAGGTCAACGGCGCGCTTGCGGGCCTGATGGCGTCCCCTGACGGGCCTGCTCACGCGTTGACGCGCCCCAAGTAGCTGCCGTCGCGCGTGTCCACCTTGAGCTTGTCCCCGGTGTTGATGAACAGCGGCACCTGAATCTCCGCCCCGGTCTCCACGGTGGCGGGCTTGGTGCCGGCGCTCGACCGGTCGCCCTGCAGGCCCGGCTCGGTGTGGGTGACCTCCATCTCGACCGCCACCGGCAGCTCGATGTACAGCGGCGCCCCGTTGTGGAACGCCACCTGGACCGGCAGGCCCTCGAGCAGGAACCGGGCGGCGTCGCCGACCAGCGATTCCGGCAGGGGGTGCTGCTCGTAATCCTGGCTGTCCATGAACACGAAGTCCGAGCCGTCGCGGTACAGGTAGGTGGTGTCGCGCCGGTCGACCGTGGCGGTCTCCACCTTCACGCCGGCGTTGTACGTCTTGTCGACGACCTTGCCGGAAAGCACGTTCTTGAGCTTGGTGCGCACGAAGGCGGGTCCCTTGCCGGGTTTGACGTGCTGGAACTCGACGATCTGCCAGAGCTGGCCATCGATCACCAGCACCAGTCCGTTCTTGAAATCGGCGGTGCTTGCCACGGTTCGGTGTATCTCCTAGGGGATGGACAGTCGTTCGCCGACTGTCTGCAACTTGTTCGTCAGTCTAGAGCGGGAGTCGGCCGGTGCCCCCGCGTCGGGTGGCCCATGACCGGCGGGAAGCTTGCCTTCCGCTCTCGCGTTACGGGCCGGTCTCGGCCGGCCCGGTGGGCGAAGGGGGTACCCGCTTGATCATCGTCAAGAAGGGAACGCTGAGCTTCCTCCCGCCGGAAAACGGCACCGGGACGGTGAAATACACGATGTCGACCTCGAGCCGCAGCTCCCGCAGCGGCTGGGCGTTCAGGTCCCACCGGAAGTCCCGCAGGCGCGCCAGGCCACGTTCGATTGGCTCCACCCCGTTCACGCCACCCGACTTTACCCCGGGGCGCCCGCCGGCCACAGGGCGCACGTGACCTAGCTGAGGACCGCCAACTCCTTGGGGAACCGGGTCAGCAGTTCCGGCGCGTGCCCGCGGGCCGCCGCCTCCTCGTGGGGCACGACCAGGGTGTCCTCGATGCGCACGCCGCCGCGGCCCGGCAGGTAGACGCCGGGCTCGACGGTCACCACCGAACCCGCCAACAGGGTGCCGGTGGACGTGGCGCCGATTCCCGGTGCCTCGTGAATCTGCAGCCCCACGCCGTGACCCAGGCCGTGGCCGAACTGCTCGCCGTAGCCCGCGTCGACGATCAGCTGACGCGCCGCGCCGTCGATGTCGCGCAGGCTCGCGCCCGGCCGCAGCGCCTCGCGGCCGGCCCGCTGGGCATCGGCGACCAGCTGGTAGATCTCCAGCTGCCAGTCGGCGGCCTTGCCGAGCACGAACGTGCGGGTCATATCGGAGTGATAGCCGGCCACCAGCGCGCCGAAATCGATCTTGACGAAGTCACCGGTGGCCAGCACCGCATCGGTGGGGCGGTGATGCGGGATCGCCGAATTCGGCCCGGCGGCCACGATGGTCTCGAACGAGATCGCGTCGGCGCCGTGGTCGAGCATCAGCGCCTCCAGGTCCCGGCTCACCTCGCGTTCGGTTCGGCCCGGCCGCAGGCCGCCGCGCTCGATCAGATCGGCGAGCGCGGCGTCGGCCGCCTCACAGGCCAGCCGCAGCAGCGCCACCTCGCCGTCGTCCTTGATCTCCCGCAGCGCCTCGACGGTCCCGGCGGCGCGCATCAGCTCGGTGGCCGCGCTGCGCTCGCCGAGTTCGCTGGTCAGGGCGTCGAAGGCGTCGACGGTCACCACATTGCTCTCGAAGCCCAGCTTCGAAACCCCGTCCGCGGCGGCGCGGCCGACCAGATAGCGCCCGAGGGCACGTTCGATGGCGATCTCGAGCCCCGGCGCCTGTTCGGCGGCCTGGGTGCGGTACCGGCCGTCGGTGGCCAGCACGGGGCCGCGATCGTCGGCGAAGACCAGCAACGCGCCGTTCGATCCGGTGAACCCCGACAGGTAGCGCACGTTGTTCAGGTCGCTGACCAGCATCGCGTCCAGTCCACTGGCACCGAGTTGCGCTTTCAGGTTGTCCCGACGCTGAGAATGTGTCACGACCCTTGACGGTACTCGCTACGCTGATTGCCCATGAGGTCCTGGATGCTGCGCGGATTGGTCTACGCCGCGGCGATGGTTGTCGTTCGCTTGGTTCAAGGCGCGTTGATCAACGCGTGGCAGACGCAGGCCGGGCTGTTCAGCGTGGTGCTGCTCCTGCTGTTCGTCATCGGCGTGGCCGTATGGGGGGTGGTCGACGGCCGGGCCGACGCCATCGCGAACCCCGACCCGGACCGGCGGCGCGACCTGGCGATGACGTGGCTGCTGGCCGGCCTGGTGGCCGGCATCCTCAGCGGGGCCGTGTCCTGGCTCATCTCGCTGGTGTACAACGGCCTCTACACGGGTGGGCTGATCAACGAGGTGACGACGTTCGCGGCGTTCACCGCCCTTTGCGTGTTCCTGCCGGGGATCATCGGCGTGACCATCGGCCGTTGGCGGGTGGACCGCAATCCCCCGCCCCGGCAGAAGGGAGCGGACGAGGAGCGCGCCGACACCGACGTGTTCTCCGCGGTGCGCGGTGACGACGCGCCGACCGGTGAGATTCCCACCGCGGGCGCCCAGCACGAGGAGCGGACCGCTTCGGTCGCCACGGCCGAGCGTGACGAGCCGACCGAGACGATCCACACCGCGGCCGACCACGAGCCGAAGACCGAGGTGATCCGCACCGACGGCGGTGACGACGCCACGAAGCCGGGCAAGGAACCCAAGAAGGACTAGGCCTTGGCGGCGTCCGCCAGGTAGCGCAGGGCGAGCAGGTAGCCCTGAATTCCCAGCCCGACGATCACCCCGGTCGCGACGGGGCTGAGGTACGAGTGGCGCCGAAACTCCTCGCGGGCATGCACATTGGAGATGTGCACCTCGATCAGGGGCGCTCGCAGCTCCGCGCACGCGTCGCGCAGGGCCACCGATGTGTGGGTGAGGCCGCCGGCGTTGAGGATCACCGGTTCGCCGGCATCGGCGGCCGCATGGATCCAGTCCAGCAGCTGCCCTTCGCTATCACTTTGGCGCACAACGGCTTTCAACCCGAGAGCGGTGGCCTCCCGCTCGATGAGCGCGGTCAGTTCGTCGTGCGTGGTGTCGCCGTAGACGTCGGGCTCGCGGCGGCCCAGCCGGCCCAGGTTCGGGCCGTTGATGACGTTGACGGTGGTGGTCATCGGGCCCCTTCTTCCTCCGACAGCCCCGCGTACGCGGCCGCCAGCAGCGACGGGTCGGGCCCGGCCAGCCGCCCCGGCTTCGCCAGCCCGTCGAGGACCACGAACCTGAGCACACCGGCCCGCGACTTCTTGTCCTGGGCCATGTATTCCAGCAGCTGCGGCAGCGCGTCGGCGTCGTAGGCGACCGGCAGGCCCAGCGCCGAAAGGACGGTGCGGTGGCGTTGCGCGGTGGCGTCGTCGAGGCGCCCGGCGAGGCGGGCCAGCTCCGCGGCGAAGACCAGGCCCACGGACACCGCGGCGCCGTGGCGCCACTCGTAGCGTTCCCTGCGTTCGATCGCATGCGCCAAGGTGTGGCCGTAGTTGAGGATTTCGCGCAGCTCCGACTCTTTCTCGTCGGCGGCGACCACGTTCGCCTTGACGGCGATCGAGCGTCGGACCAGTTCCGGCAGCACGTCACCGGTCGGGTCCACGGCGGCTTGCGGGTCGGCCTCGATGAGGTCGAGGATCACCGGGTCGGCGATGAACCCGGCCTTGACGACCTCGGCCATCCCGGCGACGAGTTCGTTGTGCGGCAACGTTTCCAGGGTCGCCAGGTCGACCAGCACCGCCAGCGGCTGGTGAAACGCGCCCACCAGGTTCTTGCCCGCGTCGGTGTTGATGCCGGTCTTGCCGCCGACGGCCGCGTCGACCATGCCCAGCAGCGTGGTGGGAATGTGGACCACGTCGACGCCGCGCAGCCAGGTGGCCGCCGCGAACCCGGCGACGTCGGTGGCGGCGCCGCCGCCCAGGCTCACCACCGCGTCTTTGCGGTCAATGCCGATGCGGCCGAACACTTCCCAGAGGAATCCGACGACCGGTAGGTCCTTGCCGGCCTCGGCGTCCGGGATTTCGATGCGATGGGCGTCAACGCCCTTGTCCGCCAAGCGGCTTCGGATCGCTTCCGCGGTGTGCGCCAGCACCGGTTGGTGTACGACCGCCACCCGGTGCCGGTCGCAGAGCAGTTCGACCAGCCGGTCGCCCAGGTCGGTGCCGATGACCACCGGGTAGGGCGGTTCGACGGCCACCTCGACGGTGACGGGCGCGGTCATGTGGTGGCCTCCGCGTGAGCGTTCTCCGGCGTCTGCAGCCGGGACACGATGTAGCGCACCACCGCCCCGGGGTTGCGGCGGTTGGTGTCGACGCGGATCGTCGAGACACGGCGGTACAGCGGGGCCCGTTTGGCCATCAGCGCTTTGAACTTCTCGGCGCGGTCGGGGCCGGCGAGCAGAGGGCGCACTGCGCCGCCGCCGGTGCGCCGCACGCCTTCGCCGGCGCTGATCTCCAGGTAGATGACCGTGTGGCCGGCGAGCGCCTCGCAGACCCCGGGGCTGGTGACCGCGCCGCCGCCGAGCGACACCACGCCGTCATGGTCGGCCAACGCGGCACGCACCGCGTCCTCCTCGATGCGGCGGAACTCCTGCTCGCCGTCCGTGGCGAAGATGTCGGCGATGCTGCGCCCGGTCCGCTGCTCGATCGCCGCGTCGGTGTCGAGGAACTCGACGCCGAGCGCCTTGGCCAGGCGCCGCCCGATGGTGGACTTGCCCGAACCCGGCAGCCCGACGAGTACCGCCTTGGGCGCCATCAAGCGGTCCCCCGGGCGGCCGGCGCTTCCCGGTCGGCGACCGCGCGCTGATACGCCTCGATGTTGCGCCGGGTTTCGGTGAGCGAGTCGCCGCCGAACTTCTCCAGCGCCGCGCGGGCGAGCACCAGCGCCACCATGGCCTCGACCACCACCCCCGCGGCGGGCACCGCGCACACGTCCGAGCGCTGGTGGATGGCGACGGCCTCGTCGCCGGTCGCCATGTCGACGGTGGCCAGCGCGCGCGGCACGGTGGAGATCGGCTTCATCGCGGCCCGCACCCGCAGCGGCTGGCCGTTGGTCATGCCGCCCTCCAGCCCACCGGCGCGATTCGTCGAGCGGACCACGCCGTCGGGGCCGGGATACATCTCGTCGTGCGCGCGGCTGCCGCGGCGGCGCGCCGTCTCGAAGCCGTCGCCGATCTCCACGCCCTTGATGGCCTGGATGCCCATCACCGCGGCGGCGAGCTGGCTGTCCAGCCGGTTGTCGCCGCTGGTGAACGAGCCCAGGCCCACCGGCAGGCCTGTCGCCACCACCTCGACCACGCCGCCGAGGGTGTCGCCGTCCTTCTTGGCCGCCTCGATCTCGGCGATCATGGACTTCTCAGCCTCCTCGTCATACGCGCGCACGGGGCTGTCGTCGATCGCGGGCAGGTCTTCGGGGCGGGGCGGGGGGCCGTCGTAGGGCGCCGACGGGCCGATCGCGATGACGTGGGAGAGCACGTCGACGCCGAGCGCCTGGCGCAGGAAGGACCGCGCGACCGTGCCCACCGCGACGCGGGCGGCGGTCTCCCGGGCGCTGGCGCGCTCCAGGACCGGGCGGGCGTCGTCGAAGCCGTACTTGAGCATGCCGGCGTAGTCGGCGTGCCCGGGCCGCGGGCGGGTGAGCGGTTCGTTGCGCGCGATGTTGGCCAGCTCCGCCGGGTCCACCGGGTCGGCGGCCATCACGGTCTCCCATTTGGGCCACTCGGTGTTGCCGATCTCGATGGCGATGGGGCCGCCCAGCGTGATGCCGTGGCGGACCCCGGACAGCACGGTCACCGCGTCGCGCTCGAACTTCATCCGCGCGCCGCGCCCGTACCCGAGCCGGCGGCGGGCCAATTGGTCGGCGATATCGGTGGAGGTGACCTCCACGCCGGCGACCATGCCCTCGAGCATGGCCACCAACGCACGGCCATGCGACTCCCCGGCGGTGATCCAACGCAACACCCGGCCATTCTCCCATGGGGTCCGGCGCGGGCTTAAATCCCGAGAAACAGGCCGATCGCGGTGGCGGTGGCCAGGCACATCGACGGGCCATGGGGCACCGCCCGCGCGCCGCACAGCGCCGCGAACACCGTCGTCAGCAGCGGCGCGGCCAGCGCGGCCAGGAACCACGTCCCGACCCCGAAACAGCCCGCCAGCGCCCCGAGGCCGATCGCCAGCTTGACGTCCCCGGCGCCCATCCCGGCCGGGGCGAGCGAGTGCACCAGCAGATAGATCGCGGTCAGCGCCGTCGCGCCGGCCAGCGGGGCCCAGCCGCGCCCGGCCACCGCTGCCGTCAGCAGGATCACCCCGGCCCCGGGCAGCGTGAGCACGTTCGGCAACCGGCGCTCGCGGACGTCGCAGCCGCTCAGCAGCAACAGCCACGCGAGCACCGCCACAACCGCTCCAAGCCGCATGGGTTCTCCTGTGTGCGCCGCGAGTGTGGGGCTAGGTACGAAAACGGTGGCGATGTCGTCCCTAGGCCCCACGCTCGGTTGTTGACCTGGGGCATCCGACGTGCGGGACGTTAGCCCAGAGCGGCGGCCATGGCCTCTCGCGGCGCCGGTTGCCCTGTGAATAGCTCGACCTGGGTGAACGCCTGGTGCAACAACATCTGCAGGCCGCTGATCACGCGGCCGCCGGCGGCGGCCACCGCGGCGGCCAGCGGCGTGGGCCACGGGTCGTAGACGGCGTCCAGCAGGACCGGGATCGCGGCGAGGGTGCCCGCGTACCGCGCCGCGACGTCGGCGGGGATCGTGCTGACCAGCACCTCGGCGGCGGCCACCGCGGTCCCTAGGCCGTCGTCGTCGATGTTCACGAACCGCGTCCGGACCCCGATTCCGGTGCCCAACTCCACCAGCCGGGCGGCCTTGTCGGGGTTGCGCGCGACGACGGTGATGGCGGGGACGCCCAGCTGCGCCAGGCCCAGGACGGCCGCCGGCGCGGTGCCGCCCGACCCGCACACCAGCGCGGGCCCGGTGGCCGACGAAAGCGCCCCCGCGACGCCGTCGATGTCGGTGTTGTCGGCCCGCCAGCCGGCGGGCGTGCGGACCAGGGTGTTGGCCGACCCCACCCGCTCGGCCCGCTCGGTGCGCTCGTCGGCGAAGCGCAGCGCCGCGAACTTGCCCGGCATGGTGACCGACACCCCGACCCATTCGGGCCCGAAGCCGCCGACGACGGCCGGCAGCCGCTCGGCGTCACATTCGATGCGGTCGTAGGTCCAGTCCAGCAGGCCCAGCGCCCGGTAGGCGGCCAGGTGCAGCTGCGGGGACTTCGAGTGGGCGATCGGCTTGCCGAGCACCGCCGCTTTCCGGGGTCCGCCCTCAGCGCGCGCTATCGAGGACACCGTTGCGCTTAGCCAGCTCGATGTTGGCCAGATGCTGCTGATAATCCTTGGTGAACAGCGTCGTCCCCTGGGCGTCGATGGTGACGAAGTACAGCCAGTCGCCGGGCTCGGGATGCTCGGCGGCGCGCAGCGCGTCGACGCCCGGCGAACAGATCGCCGTCGCGGGCAGCCCCTGCGACACGTAGGTGTTCCACGGCGTCTTCTGGGCGCGGTCGGCGTCGGTGGTGGCCACCTCCCGGCGATCCAGCGGGTAGTTGACCGTCGAGTCGAATTCCAGCGTGTGGTGGGCGTGCAGGCGGTTGTAGATCACCTGCGCGACCTTCGCGAAGTCCTGCGACTTGGATTCCTGCTCCACCAGCGACGCCACCACCAGGATGTCGTACGGCGACAGGCCCATGGACTGGGCGGTGTCCACCAACCCGGACTTCATGTACTCGACGCCCCCGGCGCTGATCAGGCTCGACAGGATGGTCTCGGCAGAGGCGGACGGGTCCACGTTGAAGGTTCCCGGCGCGATCAGCCCCTCGATCCGGCGATGGTCCTTGCCGAGCTCGGTGAAGGGTTCGACGGCCCACGGCGGCACCGCGAGCGCGGCGGGCGCGCTGTTGGTCGCCGCCGCCCGCAGCTCCTCCACCGCGACGCAGTGCTGGTTGCCGTCGAGGGTCACGCACGTGGCGCGGGAGATCAGCGTCAGGATCCCCGGGGTCACCACGTTGGTCTTCATGTCGGTGGTGTCGTCGAGCTGACGGCCCTCCGGGATGACCAGTCGGCCCACCCGGCTGTTCGGATCGGCCAGCCGTGCGACGGCGTCGGCCGCCGGGATCTCGGTGCGCATTCGGTAGAAGCCGGGCTGGATCGAGGAGATCTTGCTGTTGCCGTGCGCGGCGTTGACGAATGCCCGGACGGTCTTGACCACCTGCTCGTGCTGCAGCGTCTCCCCGACGTTGGTGGTCGAGTCACCGTCCTTGATCTGAATCACGATGTCCTGCTTGCCATTTCCGGCGTAGTCGTCGCCGGCTCCGAACACCGTGTGCCACAGCTTGGCGCCGACGAACACGGCCACCAGCACGACGACGGCGACGACCGCGAGCACGATCTTGCCGGCGAACCGCCGCTGGCGTCGGCCCCGTTCGGCCCGGTTCCGGGCGACGCGGCTGCGCTTCCGCGACGTGCCGACCGCCTCGGGCTCGGCGCGTTGCCGTCGTGCGCTGTCAACCATCGGCAGGCTCCCCCGCCGTCAGGGCGGCGCGGCGCTGGTCGAGCCAGCTCTGCAGGATGGCCACCGCGGCCGCCTGGTCGATCACGGCCCGCTGTTCGCGGGCGCGGACGCCGGCCGCGCGCAGCGAGCGCTGCGCGCTCACGGTGGTCAGGCGCTCGTCGGCCAGGCGCACGGGCGTGGGGGCGATCCGCTGGGCCAGCGTGTCGGCCAGCTCCATCGCGTCGATCGCCGACGGGCCGGTGCGGTCGGCCAGCGTGCGTGGCAGCCCGACGACCACCTCGACCGCGCCGAGTTCGGCGGCCAGCTCGGCCAGTCGGCGCACGTGCTTGCCGGAGCGGTCACGGCGCACGGTTTCCACCGGGGTGGCCAGGATGCCGTCGGGGTCGCTGCTGGCGACGCCGATGCGCACGCTGCCGACGTCGATGCCGAGCCGCCGCCCCCGGCCGGGATCCTGGTCAGGGTCGCCGGGCCGGTCGGGCACGCGATGCTGTGCGGGGACCACTCAGCCGACCCGCGCTATCTCGGAGCGGACCGCCTCCAGCGCCGCGTCGATGCGGCTGGGGTCCTTTCCGGAACCCTGCGCCAGGTCCGGCTTGCCTCCGCCGCGGCCGTCGACCGTCGCGGCGAGCTGCTTGATCAGGTCGTTGGCGCGGAGCCCGAGGTCCTGGGCGGCGGGGTTGGCGGCGACCGCGTACGGCACACTGCCCCCCTCGCCCTCGGAGATCAGCGCCACCACGGCGGGGTCGCTGCCCAGCTTGCCGCGGATGTCGCCCACCAGGGAGCGCAGGTCGCCGGCCGTCATCCCCACCGACATGCGTTGCGCCACCACACGGACGTTACCGATACGCTCCGCGCCGGCCGCCGCGTTGGTCGCGGCGGCGCGCGCGCTCGCCAGCCGTGCGCGTTCGAGTTCCTTCTCGGCCGCCTTGAGCCGCTCCACCAGTCCGGCCACCCGGGCGGGCACCTCGTCGGACGGCACCTTCAGCGACGAGGCCAGCCCCGCCATCAGCGCGCGCTCCTTGGCCAGGTGGCGGAAGGAGTCCAGCCCGACGTAGGCCTCCACCCGGCGCACGCCGGAGCCGACCGACGATTCGCCCAGGATGGTCACCGGCCCGATCTGAGCGGAGTTGTGCACGTGGGTCCCGCCGCAGAGCTCGAGCGAGAACGGCCCGCCGATCTCGACCACCCGCACCTCGTCCGGGTAGGCCTCGCCGAACATCGCCATTGCGCCCATCGCCTTGGCCTTCTCCAGCTGCTCGGTGAACGTGTGCACCTCGAAGTCGGCCTGGACGGCCTGGTTGGTGACCTCTTCGACCTGGGTGCGCTGCTCGTCGGACAGCGGACCCTGCCAGTTGAAGTCGAACCGCAGGTAGCCGGGGCGATTCAGCGATCCCGCCTGAACGGCGTTGGGGCCCAGCACCTGTCGCAGCGCGGCATGCACCATGTGGGTGCCCGAGTGGCCCTGGGTGGCGCCCCGGCGCCATTCCGGATCGACCGCGGCGACCACGGTGTCGCCCTCCACGAACTCCCCGGATTCGACGTTGACCCGATGCACCCACAGGGTTTTCGCGATCTTCTGCACGTCGGTGACCGCCGCGCGGGCGCTCGCGCCTGCGCCGGTCCCGCTGATGGTGCCCTCGTCGGCGATCTGCCCGCCGGACTCGGCGTAGAGCGGCGTGCGGTCCAGCACCAGTTCGACTTGCTGCGCGCCCTCGGCGCCGTGCGTGACGACCGGGACCCGCTTGCCGTCCACGAAGATGCCCAGAATCTTTGCCTCGGAGGACAATTCGTCGAAGCCGGTGAATTCCGTCGGGCCGGCGTCGACCAGCTCCCGATAGGCGCTCAGGTCGGCGTGGGCGTGCTTGCGAGCGGCGGCGTCCGCCTTCGCGCGCCGGCGCTGCTCGGCCATCAGTTCCCGGAAGCCGATCTCGTCGACCTGCAGGCCCGCCTCGGCGGCCATCTCCAGGGTCAGCTCGATCGGGAAGCCGTAGGTGTCGTGCAGCGTGAAAGCGTCCGAGCCCGAGATCGCTTTGGCCCCAGCCTCTTTGGTGGTGCCGGCGACCTCGTCGAACAGCTTGGAACCGGCCGCCAGCGTGCGGTTGAACGCGGTCTCCTCGGCGACGGCGATGCGCCTGATCCGGTCGAAGTCGGCGACCAGTTCGGGATACGACGGCCCCATCGCGTCGCGCACGGTGGTCATCAACGCGCCGACGATGGGCCCGTCGATGTCGAGCAGCTTGGCCGAACGGATCACCCGGCGCAGCAGCCGGCGCAGCACGTAGCCGCGGCCGTCGTTGCCGGGCGTGA
Source organism: Mycobacterium sp. E3298 (assembly GCF_001666895.1). Classification (NCBI taxonomy): domain Bacteria; kingdom Bacillati; phylum Actinomycetota; class Actinomycetes; order Mycobacteriales; family Mycobacteriaceae; genus Mycobacterium; species Mycobacterium sp. E3298. The sequence continues at coordinate 4,145 of NZ_LZJB01000502.1, read as the reverse complement.
CGCCGTCGCCGATCAGGATCGCCGCGGTGCGGCTGTGGTCGGCGATCACCCGGTAGCGCACATCGTCGGAGTGGTTGCCCACGTCATATCCGCGCGGCGCGCGGGCGGCCACCGCGTCGATGACGGGCCGCAGCAGGTCGGTCTCGTACACGTTGTGCACGCCCTGCAGGATGAACGCGACCCGCTCGACGCCCATGCCGGTGTCAATGTTCTTGCGGGGCAACGGGCCGAGGATTTCGAAGTCGGTCTTGGAAGTGCCCTCGCCACGTTCGTTCTGCATGAACACGAGGTTCCAGATCTCGATGTAGCGGTCTTCGTTGGCCACCGGGCCGCCACCGACCCCGAACTCTTCGCCGCGGTCGTAGTAGATCTCCGACGACGGGCCACACGGACCGGGGATGCCCATGGACCAGTAGTTGTCTTCCATGCCGCGGCGCTGGATCCGCTCGGCCGGCAGCCCGGCGATCTCCTGCCACAGCTGCACGGCCTCGTCGTCGTCGAAATAGACCGTCGTCCAGATCCTTTCGGGATCCAGGCCGTAGCCGCCCTCGGACAACCCGTTGGTCAGCAGAGTCCACGCCAGCTCGATGGCGCGGCGCTTGAAGTAATCGCCGAACGAGAAGTTGCCGGCCATCTGAAAGAAGGTGTTGTGCCGGGTGGTGATCCCCACCTCGTCGATGTCGGGCGTGCGGATGCACTTTTGGATGCTGGTGGCCGTCGAGTACGGCGGCGTGCGCGCTCCCAGGAAGTACGGCACGAACTGGACCATGCCCGCGTTGACGAACAGCAGGTTGGGGTCGTCGAGGATCACCGATGCGCTCGGCACCTCGGTGTGGCCCGCCTTCACGAAATGATCAAGAAACCGCTTCCTGATCTCGTGTGTCTGCACTTGGAGTCCGCTTCTTCCTTTTGCTTTGTCGCGTGTTGCTTTGTCGCGTGTTGCTTTGTCGCGTGAACGTCTATTCCAGCGTATTCGCTGGAGTAGCTGGCTACCGGGCCGCTAACCCTCCAGAAAGCTCAGCCGCACCGAGCGTTGTGGGTTGTCCCGGTTCAAATCGACCAGCACGATGCTTTGCCAGGTGCCCAGCATCGGCTCGCCCCCGGAGACCGGCACGGTCACCGACGGCGCGACCAGCGCCGGCATCACGTGATCCGCGCCGTGGCCCGGCGAGCCGTGCGAGTGCCGATACCGGTCGTCGCGCGGCAGCAGCCGTTCCAGCGTGTCGAGCAGGTCTTCGTCGGAGCCGGCCCCCGTTTCGATGATGGCGACGCCCGCGGTGGCGTGCGGGACGAACACGTTGCACAACCCGTCGCCCCTCGACCAGCAGAAGCCCCGCACCGCCTCGGTCAGATCGACGATGCGGCGTCGTGTTGTGTCCACGTCCAGCACGTCGGTATGCATCCGAACCAGCCTACGGCGCACACGTTGCGGGCAGCCAATCGATTGTGAGCGCGACCACATTTGGGCATTGCGGGGCGCATTGGGCAGGAGGAAGGTAACTGGTGGGGCCGGTGGCGCCACGGGCTCCTTGGATATAAGCCCTACAGAGGAGGTCGGCCGTGTACGCACGCTCCACCACCATCCAGGCGCAACCCTTGTCGGTCGACATCGGGATCGCGCACGTTCGCGATGTCGTCATGCCCGCCCTCACCGAGATCGAGGGGTGTGTCGGGCTGTCGCTGTTGGTCGACCGGCAGTCCGGGACCTGCATCGCCACCAGCTCGTGGGACAGCATCGACGCGATGCGCGCCAGCGCCGAACGGGTCGCCCCGATTCGCGATCAGGCCGCGCTGATGTTCGACGGCAGCGCGCGGGTCGAGGAGTGGGACATCGCTTTGCTGCACCGCGACCATCCGTCGCGGCAGGGTGCCTGCGTGCGGGCCACCTGGCTCAAGGTGGTGCCGGACCAGCTCACCCGGTCCCTGGACTTCTACCGCTCGTCGGTGCTGCCGGAGCTCGAGGAGCTCGACGGGTTCTGCAGCGCCAGCCTGCTGGTCGACCATCCGGCGTGCCGACGGGCGGTGTCGTGCTCGACGTTCGACTCGATGGACGCGATGGCCCGCAACAGCGACCGGGCGAACGAATTGCGCAGCAGGCGCGTCCGGGAGCTGGGCGCCGAGGTGATCGACGTCGCCGAATTCGAGCTGGCGATCGCCCACCTGCGGGTGCCCGAGCTGGTCTAGCGCTAGAACGCTTCTTTCGCCGAGCGTCACGCCAGCGTGGCGGCTGCCGTCCAGTGTCACGCCAGCGTGACGCTCGATGCGTTCAGGGCAGCGCGTCGCCCGGGAATCCCCGGCAGGGATGCACCTCGAAGGTGAAGACGCCCGCGGCCACACCCGGGTCGTCGGCCATGATCGCGGCGGTGTCGTCGACCGAGGCCGCGAACACCGCGATCCCGCAGACCTCGGAGCCGTCGGTGACCGGCAACACGATGGGCATGACGCCGTCGTCGCGCAGCCCGAAGTTGCGCCGCCCGTGCTCCCAGACGGTCCCCGGTGTCGTCTCGTCGGCGAACCGCGGCCCCTGCTTGAGGATGACGACGCTGTAGGGCTGGGTGGTGGCCAGCAGCCGGCCCATCTCGTCGTCGGTGAAGGTTTTCATGACCGCCCCCGCTTTCCCCGGATGATCGCCCGCAACCGCTCCAGCCGCCCGGCCATCTCCCGCTCACCGCCGCGGCCGGTCGGCCGGTAGTAGTCCACGTCCACCAACTCGTCCGGCGGATATTGCTGGGCCAGGACACCGTCGGGATCGTTGTGCGAATACCGATACCCCTGCGCGTGTCCCAGCGCCGCCGCGCCGGAATAGTGCCCGTCGCGCAGGTGGGGCGGCACCAGGCCCGCCTTGCCCGCCTTGATGTCGTCCATCGCCGCGGCGAGCGCGGTGGTCACGGAGTTCGACTTGGGCGCGGTGGCCAGGTGGATGGTGGCGTGGGCCAGCGTCAGCTGCGCCTCGGGCATGCCGATCAGCTGCACGGTCTGCGCGGCCGCCACCGCGATCTGCAGCGCGCTGGGGTCGGCCATGCCGATGTCCTCGCTGGCCAGGATCATCAGCCGCCGCGCGAGGAACCGCGGGTCCTCCCCCGCGACGAGCATGCGGGCCAGGTAGTGCAGCGCCGCGTCGACGTCCGAGCCCCGCACCGACTTGATGAAGGCGCTGATGACGTCGTAGTGCTGGTCGCCGTCCCGGTCGTAGCGCACCGCGGCCTTGTCCAGCGACTGCTCGATGGTCTCGACGCTCACCGACTCGGTGGCTTCGGCCGCGACCTCCAGCGCGGTCAGCGCCCGCCGGGCGTCGCCGGCGGCCAGCCGCACCAGCAGGTCGACGGCCTCGGGCGTCACCGCGACCCGGCCGTCCAGTCCGCGCGGATCGTCGATCGCCCGCTGTACCACGGCGCGGATGTCGTCGGCGCTGAGCGGGCGCAGCTGCAGGATCAGCGAGCGGGACAGCAGCGGCGCCACGACCGAGAACGACGGGTTCTCGGTGGTCGCGGCCACCAGCAGCACCACCCGGTTCTCCACGGCGGACAGCAGGGCGTCCTGCTGGGTCTTGGAGAAGCGGTGCACCTCGTCGATGAACAGCACCGTCTGCTCGCCGCGCAACAACGCCTGCCGCGCCTGGTCGATGACGGCGCGCACGTCTTTGACCCCGGCCGACAGCGCCGACAGCGCCTCGAACCGGCGACCGGTCGCCTGGGAGATCAGCGCGGCCAGCGTCGTCTTGCCGCTGCCGGGCGGGCCGTAGAGGATGGCCGACGCCACGCCGGATCCCTCGACCAGGCGGCGCAGCGGCGACCCGGGCGCCAGCAGGTGCTCCTGGCCGACCACCTCGTCCAACGAGGCCGGCCGCATGCGCACGGCCAGCGGCGCACCGGCCGACACGCCCAGGCCGTGATCGCTCGTCGGCGCCGCGCCGGGCAGGTCAAAAAGACCGTCGGACACGGCATCAGGCATACCACGAAAACGAATCCGGGCGCCGCCCCGACATCTTTGCTAAGTTCCCGTGTGCGCGTGCCCACAGGTTGAGTCAACAGCTAGGACGGACATGAGCCAGCCTCCCGAATATCCAGGCACCCCGGCCGACCCGTACGGCAGCGAGCACAACCCTCCGGGCTATCCGCCCCCGCCCGGTTACGGCGCGCCTCCCC
>NZ_LZJB01000501.1:0-10187 GCF_001666895.1 Mycobacterium sp. E3298 | reverse complement strand
CATCGCGTCGAGCGCCTCGATCGGCTCGCCGTCCCGGATCAACGTCAACGTGGCCCCCCGCGCGGCGACCGCGACCACCGGCGCGACGGCTTCGCCGCCGATGGTGCTGTACGGGTGCCACAGGTGCGCAGCGTCGATCGCGCTGATCTGCCCGGGGGTCAACCCGGCCCTCGCCGCAGGCATAGTGATCGAGGGTAAAGCAGCCGAGTCGCACAAAATCCGCCCATCGGGGAGCATGGGATCCGATGGCTACGCCGCAAACCCCCGGTGAACCCGCCGCGGGCGCCCCTCCGACCGCGACCACCAATTCCCTGCTGGCCAATTACGACGACGAGGCGCCGCGGGTCATCCGGGTGCGGCTGGCCCCCTGGGACGTCGCCTGCACCGTCGCGCTGCTGGCGCTGCTCATCGTCCTGGCCACCGCGACGGCGTGGCCGGACCGCCTCTTCGGCTTCCTCGAGCACGTCTGCGCCGACGAGACGTGCGGGCCGGTGCCCTTCGGGGTCGACTACTACATCCGCCCGATCGTGTGGGGCGGCATCGGGGCTGCAATCGCCGCCGCGGTCCTCGGGCCGGTCGTTTCGCTCCTGAAGGGCTGGTACATGTCCTTCTGGCCGGTCCTGGCCCTCGCGCTGATCATGCTCAGCTCCCTCGTCGGCTCGCTGCTGACGGTGTTCAGCGAACGCTATTGGGCGTAGGCGCCGCCGCGCCCCGGTCCGGCCGGCGCCCGCGCGACTGAGACCCAAATCACAACTGCGCACCCGGATTTGGGCCGCCCAGTCACCGTCCGGTCACGTTCCGACAAAAAATCCCGCCGGGGCCTGGCGGCTAACAACTTCTGTTGTCAGAGTGGCTGCAGTGACTGATGTGAAAACAGGACCGCTGTTCACATCCGCAAGTGTCATGCAGCGGCGTCGGTCCCAACGGGGAGGCTGTCGCCCAGTCATGGAACGGCGGCGGACGCGCGAAGTCACCGCGCTGAGGCCAGTGAGCCCCTGAGAGGCCAAGACAATGAAACGCATCTACGCCTTCGCGATCGGTTTGGCGCTGTTCGCCGCACCGATGGCCGCTCCCGTGGTCGCTTCCGCCGACCCGGGCATCCGGCCGATGGACTACCAGCAGGCCGCCGACGTGGTGATCGCGCGCGGGCTGTCGCAGCGGGGCGTGCCGTTCTCCTGGGCCGGCGGCGGGATCAACGGCCCGACCCGCGGCACCGGGACGGGCATCAACACCGTCGGATTCGACGCGTCAGGCCTGATGCAGTACGCGTACGCCGGCGCGGGCATCAAGCTGCCGCGTTCGTCGGGGGCGATCTACCGGGTCGGCCAGAAGGTGCTGCCCCAGCAAGCGCAAAAGGGCGACATGATCTTCTACGGCCCCGAGGGCACCCAAAGCGTCGCGATGTACCTGGGCAACAACCAGATGCTCGAGGTGGGCGACGTCGTCCAGGTGTCGCCGGTGCGCGCCAACGGCATGGCTCCCTACCTGGTCCGGGTCCTCGGGGTCCAGCCGGCGCCGGTCCAGCAGCTGCCGCAGCAGGCTCCGGCGCAGCAAGCACCGGTGCAGCAACTGCCCGCGCAGCAGGCGCCGACGCAGCAAGCGCCGGTGCAGCAACTCCCGACGCAGCAGGCCCCGGTCCAGCAACTCCCGACGCAGCAGGCCCCGGTCCAGCAGGCGCCGTTGCAGCAGCAGTCCGGCCAGCTCCCGGTGCCGCAGGCGCCGGTGCAGCAGCTCCCAGCCCCGCAGGCGCCGCTGCAACAGGCCCCGCTGCAACGGGTTCCCGTGCCGCAGGCACCGGTCCAGCAGCTGCCGACGCAGCAACTTCCGGCACCGCAGGCCCCGGTGCAGCTGCTGCCGCCGCAGCAATCGCCGTTCCTCCCGCCGGCGCCCGGCACCGCCCGGTAAATTCCCCGGCTTTTCGGGGACCCCCGACCGCCGCCACCTGCTCCTAAACCGGAGCGGGTGGCGGTTTTCGGTAAATTAGCGATCGATCATGCCGATCCTGTCCCCGTCTCACCGACCGGTCGCGACCGCGGAACCGGTCGGTACGGCGGCGCGCAATTCGGGGTTCTACCGCTACGACCTGGACGGCCTGCGCGGCATCGCGATCGCGCTGGTGGCCGTCTTCCACATCTGGTTCGGCCGGGTCTCGGGCGGCGTCGACGTGTTCTTGGCGCTGTCCGGATTCTTCTTCGGCGGCAAGATCATTCGCGCGGCGCTGAACCCTGCCGTCACCCTGTCGCCGGTGGCGGAGGTGGTCCGGCTCGTGCGCCGCCTGGTGCCCGCCCTGGTCGTGGTGCTGGCCGGGTGCGCGGTGCTGACCATCCTGGTCCAACCGGAGACCCGCTGGGAGACCTTCGCCGACCAGAGCCTCGCCAGCCTCGGCTACTACCAGAACTGGGAGCTGGCCAACACGGCGTCCGATTACCTGCGCGCCGGCGAGGCCGTCAGTCCGCTGCAGCACATCTGGTCCATGTCGGTGCAGGGCCAGTTCTACGTCGGCTTCCTGCTGTTGATCGCCGCGTGCGCCTACCTGTTCAGGCGTCCGCTGGGCCGCCGGCTGCGCACCCTGTTCCTGGTGCTGCTGACGGCGCTGACGGTGGCGTCGTTCGTCTACGCGATCGTGGCTCATCAGGGTGACCAGGCGGCCGCCTACTACAACAGCTTCGCGCGCGGCTGGGAGTTGCTGCTCGGCGCGCTGGTCGGTGCGCTGGTGCCTGCCATCCGCTGGCCGATGTGGTTGCGAACGGTCGTGGCCACCCTGGCGCTGGCGGCGATCGTCTCGTGCGGGGCGCTGATCGACGGCGTGAAGGAATTCCCCGGCCCCTGGGCCCTGGTGCCCGTCGGGGCCACCATGCTGATGATTCTGGCGGGGGCCAACCTGCAGGGCGGCCCCGCCACCGGGAACCGGCTGCCGCTGCCCAATCGCCTGCTGGCGGCCGGGCCGCTGGTCGCGCTGGGCGCGATGGCGTACTCCCTTTACCTGTGGCACTGGCCACTGCTGATCTTCTGGCTGTCTTTCAGCGGGCACCGGCACGCCGGCTTCGTCGAGGGTGCGGCGGTGCTGCTCGTCTCGGGCCTGCTGGCCTACCTGACCACCCGGCTCGTCGAGGACCCGCTGCGCTACCGGACCGCAGGGAGGTCACCGGCGACCGCGCCCGCCTGGCTGGCGCGCCTGCCCAGGCCCACGATGGCGCTGGGGACGGCGATCGTGCTGCTGGGGGTCACGCTGACCGCGACGTCGTTCACGTGGCGCCAGCACGTCACGGTCCTGCGGGCCGCGGGCAAGGAGCTCAGCGTGCTCAACCCGCAGGACTATCCGGGGGCGCGCGCCCTGACCGAACACGTGCGGGTGCCCGCGTTGCCGATGCGGCCCAGCGTCCTGGAGGTCAAGGAGGATCTGCCGGTCTCCACCCGCGACGGCTGCATCAGTGACTTCGTCAACCCGGCGGTGGTGGCGTGCACCTACGGCGACGTGGCCGCCGACCGCACGATCGCGCTGGCAGGCGGGTCCCACGCCGAACACTGGCTGCCCGCTCTCGACCTGCTCGGCAAGATGCATCACTTCAAAGTGGTGACGTACCTCAAGATGGGCTGCCCGTTGTCCACCGAGGAAGTCCCGTTGATCATGGGCAACAACGCCGCCTACCCGCAGTGCCGGCAGTGGGTCGAACAGACGATGGACAGGGTGATCGCCGACCGTCCCGACTACGTGTTCACCACCACCACCCGACCGTGGAACATCAAGCCCGGCGACGTGATGCCGGCGACCTACATCGGAATCTGGCAGCGGTTCTCGGACAACAACATTCCGATCCTCGGCATGCGAGACACCCCGTGGCTGGTCAAAAACGGCCAGCCATTCGACCCGGCGGATTGCCTGGCCAAGAAGGGCGGCAGCCCCCAGTCGTGCGCGATCAAGCGTTCCGACGCGCTCTCCGACCGCAATCAGACCCTCGACTTCGTCACACAATTCCCGCTGCTGAAGGTGCTCGACATGTCCGACGCGATCTGCCGCGCCGACGTGTGCCGGCCGGTCGAGGGAAACGTGCTGATCTACCACGGCGCCCACCACCTGACTCCCACTTACGTACGGACCATGGTGGGCGAATTGGGCCGCCAGATCGCGGCCAATACCGGTTGGTGGTGACGCGCCCCGCTGCCCCGACCGCGGATAAGGTCAGATGGTGCCGACCGACAATCACGCTTCAGCAGCAGGCGTAGCTGGTAACCAACAGCCGAAACTGGCCACCGTCTGGCCGGGGAACCCGTATCCCCTCGGTGCCTCCTATGACGGCGCGGGGACCAACTTCTCGTTGTTCTCCGAGATTGCCGAGAAGGTCGAGTTGTGTCTGATCGACGACGCCGGGGGCCAGTCACGGATTCCCCTGGACGAGGTCGACGGCTACGTGTGGCACGCCTACCTGCCCAACATCTCGCCGGGCCAGCGCTACGGCTTCCGGGTGTACGGGCCCTTCGACCCGGCGGCCGGCCACCGGTGTGACCCGAGCAAGCTGCTGCTCGACCCGTATGGCAAGGCCTTCCACGGGGATTTCACCTTCGGGCAGGCGCTGTTCTCCTACGACATGAAGGCCGTCCACCCCGACGGTGACGACGCCGACCCCGGGACGCCGCCAATGGTCGACTCCCTGGGCCACACCATGACCAGCGTGGTGAGCAACCCCTTCTTCGACTGGGGCTCGGACCGTTCGCCGCTGACCCCGTACCACGAAACGGTGATCTACGAGGCCCACGTCAAGGGCATGACCCAGACCCACCCCGGCATCCCCGCCGAACTGCGCGGCACCTACGCCGGCCTGGCCCACCCGGTGATCATCGACTACCTCAAGTCGCTCAACGTCACCGCGCTGGAGCTGATGCCGGTGCACCAGTTCATGCACGACTCCCGCCTGCTGGACCTGGGTCTGCGAAACTACTGGGGCTACAACACTTTCGGGTTCTTCGCGCCGCACAACCAGTACGCGGCCAATCGCACCTCCAGCGTCGCCGAGTTCAAATCGATGGTGCGCAGCCTTCACGAGGCGAACATCGAGGTGATCCTCGACGTGGTGTACAACCACACCGCCGAGGGCAATCACCTCGGGCCGACGATCAACTTCCGCGGCATCGACAACGCCGCGTACTACCGGCTCGTCGACTCCGACCTGCGGCTGTACAAGGACTACACCGGCACGGGCAACAGCCTGAACCCGCGTCACCCGCACGTGCTGCAGCTCATCATGGACTCGCTGCGCTACTGGGTGACCGAGATGCACGTCGACGGCTTCCGTTTCGACCTCGCCGCCACGCTGGCCCGAGAGCTGCACGACGTCGACCGGCTGAGCGCGTTCTTCGACCTGGTTCAGCAGGATCCGATCGTCAGCCAGGTCAAACTGATCGCCGAACCGTGGGACGTCGGCGAGGGCGGTTACCAAGTCGGCAATTTCCCGGGTTTGTGGACCGAGTGGAACGGGAAGTATCGCGATACTGTGCGTGACTACTGGCGGGGCGAGCCCGCGACCCTAGGCGAGTTCGCGTCCCGGCTGACCGGGTCGTCGGACCTCTACGAGGCGACCGGACGGCGCCCCAGCGCCAGCATCAACTTCGTCACCGCCCACGACGGCTTCACGCTCAACGACCTGGTGTCCTACAACGAGAAACACAATCTGGCCAACGGCGAAGACAACCGCGACGGCGAAAGCCACAACCGCTCGTGGAACTGCGGTGTCGAGGGGCCCACCGACGACCCGGACATCTTGACTCTGCGCCGTCGCCAGATGCGCAACTTCTGGGCGACGCTGATGCTCAGCCAGGGCACGCCGATGATCGCGCACGGCGACGAGCTGGGCCGCACCCAGAACGGCAACAACAACGTCTACTGCCAGGACTCCGAATTGTCTTGGATGGATTGGTCATTGGTCGACAAGAATTCGGACCTGCTGGCCTTCGCGCGCAAGGTCACCACGTTGCGCAAGACCCACCCGGTATTCCGGCGCCGCCGGTTCTTCGAGGGTGAACCGATCCGCACCGGCGACGAGGTCCGCGACATCGCCTGGCTGAATCCCAGCAGCCGGGAGATGACGCACGAGGACTGGGGCGAGAGCATTCACAAATGTGTGGCGGTGTTCCTCAACGGCGAGGCCATCACCGCGCCCAACGCGCGCGGTGAACGGGTCGTCGACGACTCGTTCCTGTTGTGCTTCAACGCCGGCGAAGAACCCGTGGAGTTCGTGATGCCGAACGACGACTATGCGCAGGAGTGGACCGTGGAACTGGACACCAACCACCCGACGGGTGAGGCCGACCAGGTGGTGAATGCCGAAGAGAAGGTCTCGTTGCCCGGGCGATCGCTTCTGGTCTTACGTAAGACCATGTGACGCATGCCTTTTCCCATACTCTCGACCTACCGGTTGCAGCTGCGCGGTGAGGCCAGCGGGTTCGCGTTCACCTTCGCCGACGCGGAACGCCTGCTGGATTACCTGGACGAACTCGGGGTGTCCCACCTCTATCTGTCCCCCATCATGACCGCGGCCACCGGGTCGAATCACGGCTACGACGTCACCGACCCGACGACCGTCTCCCCCGAGCTGGGCGGCCGCGACGGCCTCGAGCGGCTGTCGGCCGCGGCGCGGGAGCGCGGCGTCGGCCTGATCGTCGACATCGTGCCCAATCACGTGGGAATCGACCAGCCCCAACAGAACGCATGGTGGTGGGACGTGTTGCGGCACGGCCGTTCGTCTGACTACGCAACGTATTTCGACATCGATTGGGACCTCGATGAGGACGGCCGCATCGTCCTGCCCATCTTGGGCTCCGACGACGACGCCGCAGACCTCCACGTCGACGGGGACCTGCTGCGGCTGGGCGACCTGGCGCTTCCCATCGCGCCCGGCACCGCCGAGGGCACCGGGCCCGAGGTTCACGACCGCCAGCACTACCGCCTGGTGGGCTGGCGCAACGGCGTGTGCGGCTATCGGCGCTTCTTTTCGATCACCTCGCTGGCCGGGCTGCGCCAGGAAGACCGCGCCGTGTTCGACGCCACCCACGCCGAGGTTGCCCGGTGGGCCGCCGAGGGACTCGTCGACGGTGTGCGCATCGACCATCCCGACGGGCTTTCCGACCCCTGCGGCTACCTGGCCTGGCTGCGAGAATCGGTTGGGCCGCAAACCTGGATCGTGATCGAGAAGATCCTGGCGGTCGACGAGGCGCTCGAACCCACGCTGCCGATCGGCGGCACCACGGGCTACGACGTGCTGCGGGAGATCGGCGGGGTCTTCGTCGACCCCAGCGGCGCGCCCGCGCTCACCGAGCTCGTCGAGTCGGCGGGTCTGGACTACGGAGCGGCGCCGGAGATGTTGGCGGAACTCAAGATCCGTGCGGCCACCGACACCCTCGCGAGCGAACTGCGCCGGCTGCGCCGCGCGATCGTGGCCGCGGCCGGCGACGACCACCCGCGGTTGCCCGAAGCGGTGGCCACGCTGCTCACCCACATCGGCGTCTACCGCTGCGACTACCCGGGGCTGTCGGCGATCATGCCCACGGCGCTGGCCGAAACACAGGCACAGTCACCGGAATTGGGGCCCGCGCTGCAGGTGATCGCCGCCGCGCTGGCCCCGGGCGGCGAGCCGGCCGTCCGGCTGCAGCAGCTCTGCGGTGCGGTGACCGCCAAATCAGTCGAGGACTGCTACTTTTACCGGGACGCGCGGCTGGTGTCGCTCAACGAGGTCGGGGGTGAACCGCATCGCTTCGGTGTCGGCGCGGCGGAATTCCACCACAGCGCCGCCACCCGGGCCCGGCTGTGGCCGCACACGATGACGACGCTGACCACCCACGACACCAAGCGCGGCGAGGACGTGCGGGCCAGGATCGGGGTGCTGTCACAGGTCCCGTCGCTGTGGACCGAGTTCCTCGCCCGCTGGGAGATCGACGCGCCCTCCCCCGACCCGGCGACCGGACAGTTCTTGTGGCAGAACATCTTCGGCGTCTGGCCGGTCACCGGTGAGGTCAGCCCGGAGCTGCGCGAGCGGCTGCACGGTTACGCCGAGAAGGCCATTCGGGAGGCGGCCTGGCATACCTCGTGGAACGACCCGGACACCGAGTTCGAGGACGCGGTGCACCGGTGGCTGGACGGTGTGTTCGACGGCCCGGTGGCCGGCCAGCTGACCGAGCTCGTCGCCCAGCTCAACCCGCACGCCGCCAGCGACGCGCTCGGCCAGAAGCTGCTCGCCCTGACCGTGCCCGGGATACCCGACGTCTACCAGGGCACCGAACTGTGGGACGACAGCCTGGTGGACCCGGACAATCGGCGGGCCGTCGACTACGCCGCCCGGCGGGCCGCGCTGAAGGCGTTGGAGCATCCCAAGATTCGGGTGGTCACGACCGCGCTTCGGGTGCGCCGCGCCCATCCGGACACCTTCCTGCGCGGCGACTACGTTCCCGTGCTGGCCAATGGCGACGCCGGCGATCACGTGCTGGCCTTCCGCCGGGGCTCCGACATCGTGGTCGCGGTGACCCGGTGGACCGTGCGCCTGACCGAAACCGGTTGGGGTAACACGGTGCTGGCGCTGCCCGAGGGCACCTGGAAGGACGCCCTCACCGGCGTCATCGCGGACGGGCCGACGGCGGCGGCCCAACTGTTCGCCGAGCTGCCCGTCGTGCTGCTGGAGCGCCACCATGACTGAATTCCGGGTCTGGGCGCCCAAACCGGAGCTGGTCCGGCTCGACGTCGAGGGCCGCGTGCACCCGATGACGCGCTCGGACGACGGGTGGTGGCACGCGTCCGTGGACGCGGCAGCGGACGCCCGCTACGGGTTCGTGCTCGACGACGATCCCACGGTGCTGCCCGACCCGCGCTCGCCCCGCCAGCCCGACGGCGTGCACGCCCGCTCGCAGCTGTGGGACCCGGCCGGCGCCGCCTGGACCGACGACGACTGGCAGGGCCGGTCGGTCGAGGGCGCGCTGATCTACGAGTTGCACCTCGGCACCTTCACCCTCGAGGGGACCCTCGACTCGGCCATCGAGAAGCTGGACTACCTGGTGGATCTCGGCGTCGACTTCGTCGAGCTGATGCCGGTGAATTCCTTTGCCGGAACGCACGGCTGGGGCTACGACGGGGTGCTGTGGTACAGCGTGCACGAGCCCTACGGCGGCCCCGACGCCCTGGTCCGGTTCGTCGACTCCTGCCACGCGCGGGGCCTGGGCGTCCTGATCGACGCGGTGTTCAACCACCTCGGCCCGTCGGGCAACTACCTGCCCAAGTTCGGCCCGTACCTGTCGTCGGCGAGCAACCCGTGGGGCGAAGGCATCAACATCGCCGACGCCGACTCCGACGAGGTCCGGCGTTACATCATCGGGTGCGCGCTGCGCTGGATGCGCGATTTCCACGCCGACGGGCTGCGCCTGGACGCCGTGCACGCCCTGGTGGACACGACCGCCATCCACATCCTCGAGGAGCTCGCGACCGAAACCGACTGGCTGTCACGACAATTGGGTCGCCCGCTGTCGCTGATCGCCGAGAGCGATCTCAACGACCCGCGGCTGATAACCCCCCGCGACCGGGGTGGTTACGGCCTCACGGGGCAATGGGCCGACGACATCCACCACGCGATCCACACCGCGGTGTCGGGCGAGCGCCAGGGCTACTTCGCCGACTTCGGCAGCCTGGCCACCCTGGCGCGGACGCTGCGCCACGGCTACTTTCACGCCGCCACCTATTCGTCGTTCCGGCGCCGCCGCCACGGGCGCCCGTTGGACACCACCGAGAACTCGGGGATCCCCGGCACCCGGCTGGTCGCGTACACCTGCACCCATGACCAGGTCGGCAACCGGGCGCTCGGCGACCGACCGTCGCAGAACCTGTCCGGTGGCCAGCTGGCGATCAAGGCCGCGCTCGCCATCGGAACGCCCTTCACCGCAATGCTTTTCATGGGCGAGGAGTATGCGGCGTCGACCCCGTTCCAGTTCTTCAGCTCGCATCCCGAACCGGAGCTGGCCAAGGCCACCGCGGAGGGGCGCAAGGCGGAATTCGCCGAGCACGGCTGGGACGCCGACGACATCCCCGACCCGCAGGACCCGCAGACGTTCCAGCGCTCGAAGCTCGACTGGGCCGAGGTGGACTCCGGCGAGCACGGCCGGCTGCACCGGTTCTACCGCGACCTGATCGCGTTACGGCACCGCGACCCCGACCT
>NZ_LZJB01000500.1:0-1088 GCF_001666895.1 Mycobacterium sp. E3298 | reverse complement strand
CACCGTCTGGGTCACCTCCAGTGCGCCGCTCTCGCCGGATCGGCCCGTCCGCATCGGCGTCCCCATCCCGGGCGTGCGCGCGGTGGTGCTCGACGGCTGGCTGAAACCGGCGCCGGTCGGGGTGGTGGGCGAGCTCTACCTGAGCGGGCCCGCGCTGGCCCACGGCTACATGGGCCGCGTGGACCTGACCGCGGAACGGTTCGTCGCCAACCCCTTCGGCGAACCCGGCGAGCGCATGTACCGCACCGGCGACCTGGTGCGTTGGACCCGCGACGGGGAACTGGACTTCGTCGGCCGCGCCGACGGCCAGATCAAACTGCGCGGGCAGCGCATCGAATTGGGCGAGATCGAGAACACCCTGCTGGCCTGCCCGCACGTCACCCAGGCCGCCGTCACCGTGCACGACGGCGGGACCGGCGCTGCGCTGGTCGCCTACGTCACCCTCGACCACAACACCAGCGCCGACCACGACGCCGACAACGTCGAGGAGTGGCAGCACCTCTACGACGACCTGTACGGCGCCGAGCTCGACACCCGGTTCGGGATGGACTTCCGCGGCTGGAACAGCAGCTACACCGGAGACCCGATCCCGCTCGAGGAGATGATCGAGTGGCAGGCCGCCACGGTGGAGCGAATCATGGCGCTGCGGCCGCGGCGCGTGCTGGAGATCGGCGCGGGGTCGGGCCTGCTGCTGTCGCAGATCGCCCCGCAGTCCGACCAGTATTTCGCGACCGACTTCTCGCCGGTGGCGATCGAAAACCTGGCCCGCTCGCTCGAGCGGTTGCAGCTGCCCTGGCGCGACCGCGTCGAGCTGCTGACCCGGGCCGCCCACGTCGCGGATGGGTTGCCGCGCAACCACTTCGACACCATCGTCATAAACTCGGTGGTCCAGTACTTCCCCAATGCGGGCTACCTGGCCGAGGTGATCGACACCGCGATGGAGCTGCTGGCCCCCGGCGGGGCGTTGTTCATCGGCGACATCCGCAACCACGCCCTGCAGGGCCCGTTCCAGACCGCGATCGTGCTGACGCGCGCCGGGGCGGCCGCCGAGGCCGCCGAGGCGGCCGAGATCCGTCAGCGGGTTCGGC
>NZ_LZJB01000499.1:0-730 GCF_001666895.1 Mycobacterium sp. E3298 | reverse complement strand
GGTCGTCGCCGACCGCGCCTATTTCATCTTCCTGGCGCTGTTGCCGTTCATCTTGGGTTCGCTGTCGCTGACGGTTCCGGGCGGCAACGGATTTCATCTGCCCGGCACGAACGCCGGGACACCGGACGAGGCGGCGCAGATCCTGGCGCTGCTGATGCCGGCCGCGGCGTTCATGGGCACCGCGCTGACGATCCGCGACCTGGTCGGCGAACGCCCGATCTTTCAGCGCGAGCAGGCGGTCGGGTTGTCGACGACGGCCTACCTGCTCGCGAAGACCGCGGTGTTCTGCGGCTTTGCCGTCCTGCAGTCGGCCATCATCACCGCGATCGTGGTGATCGGCAAGAGCGCGCCGACACGCGGCGGCGTCCTGCTCGGCCACTCGACCGCCGGGGCGACGGTCGAGCTGTTCGCCACCGTCGCGGCGACGTGTGTCGCCTCGGCGATTCTCGGCCTGGCGATCTCGTCGCTGGTCCGCTCCAGCGAGCAGATCATGCCGCTGTTCGTGGTGACGGTGATGGCCCAGTTGGTGCTCTGCGGCGGCATGGTTCCCGTGACCGGCCGGCTGGGACTGGACCAGCTCTCCTTCGCGATGCCCGCGCGCTGGGGCTACGCCGCGGCCGCGTCGACGGTGGATCTGCGGCACCTGGTGCCCGATTCGCTGCTGTCCCAGGACCGGTTCTGGCAGCACACGCCGAAGGTGTGGCTGCTGGACATGGGCATGCTGGCGGCG
>NZ_LZJB01000498.1:0-12846 GCF_001666895.1 Mycobacterium sp. E3298 | reverse complement strand
GTCGAGGGCGCCCGGCGGCACCGCGCTGCTCGACGACGTGACGCTGTCCAACGCCGGGCTGCGTGAGGGCACCGCCGTGATCGTCGGCGCGGTCACCGTCTACGGCGCCCGGTCGGTGACGCTGTCCGGCTCGTCGCTGGCCAGCCAGTCCATTTCGCCGGTGACCCTGCGGCAGGCCCTGCTCGGCAAGGTGCTGACCGTCGGCGACGCCGTGTCGCTGCTGCCCCGCGATCTGGGCCCGGGCTTCTCGACGGCGGCCGCCACCCGCGCGCTGGCGGCCTCGGTGGGCATCAGTTGGACCTCGGAGCTGCTGACCGTCACCGGCGTGGACCCGCCCGGCCCGGTCAGCGTGCAGCCCAACTCGCTGGTCACCTGGGGCGTGGGCGTGCCGGCCGGCGGCCCGGCCGTGTCCACCGAGCTGGTCGACGTGGCCAGCCCCGAAACGGTCCTCGAGGAACTCAAGGGCTCACAGCCGCAGGCCGCCAAGCTCATCGAATGGCTCAAGCTCGCGCTCGACGAGCCGCACCTGCTCAAGACCCTGGGCGCCGGCGCCAACCTGGGCGTGCTGGTGTCCGGCCCGGCCAGGCCCGCCACCGCCGCCGTGGTCCGCGAGCCCGTCAGCGCCACCGCGTCCCACTCCCGAATGCCAAGCGCGGCAACCACGCTCGGGTGCAGCCGGACGACACCGCGGCGCGAGTCGACGGCGGAGGTGTTCAACCGCGCGGTGAGCGTGAGCTGACGGGCCGCATCCTCGCCCGGCCGGCTCATGGCAGGCGCCCACCCGGCTTGCGCAGCCCGAGCCGCGCCATCGACCGGCGATGCGGCTGCGCCCGGCGGATCGCGCGCCGCGCGGCGCGGCGCTGCTTGGGCTCGTCGGCCCACGCCTCGGGGTGCGCGGCCAGCCAACGCTGGTTGCGGATCGCGAACGGGACGTGGCAGAGGTAGGCGATGATGATGACCCAGATCAGCACGTAGGGGGCCAGCACCGCCGCGGCCGCGCAGATGGCCAGCAGCGCCAGCAGCGGCGCCGCCCAGCTGGGGGGCACCGCCGCGGCGTGCATCTTGCGCATCGGGATCTTGCTGATCATCAGCATCGACGTCCCGGTGATCCAGATGCACAGGAACGCCGTCGAGGTCCACCAGCCCTCGCCGAACTGCAGCTTGAGCCCGATCAGCCCGATCATCGACACCGCGCCCGCCGGCGCGGGCATGCCGACGAAGAACTCGTGGGTGTAGGCGGGCTGGCTCCCGTCGCTCTGCAGCGCGTTGTACCGCGCCAGCCGCAGCACGACGCACATGGCGTAGAGCAGGATCACCACCCAGCCGGCCGGCGACTTCGTCAGCATCGTCACGTAGAGCACGATCGCCGGCGTCACACCGAAGTTCACCGCGTCGGCCAGCGAGTCGATCTCCTCGCCCATGCGCGACTGGGCGTCCAGGATGCGGGCCACCCGGCCGTCGAGCCCGTCCAGGATGGCCGCCGCGGCGATCAGCGCCATCGCGGCCTTGGGCTGGTGCTCGAGGGCGAACCGGATCGAGGTCAGGCCCGCGCAGATCGACAGCACCGTCATCGCGCTGGGCAGGATCTGCAGGTTGACCGACGGCCTGCCGCGCGGCTTGCTGATCATGGCAGCTCGGCCAGCACGGTTTCGCCGGCGATCGCGCGCTGACCCTCGCGGACCAGCGGTTCGGCGCCCGCCGGCAGATAGGTGTCGAGCCGGGAGCCGAACCGGATCAGGCCGTAGGTGTCGCCGATCGTCAGCTTGTCGCCGACGCGCGCGTCGCAGATGATGCGCCGCGCCAGCAGCCCGGCGACCTGCACGGCCACCACCTCCGCGCCGGTCGGCGTCCGGATCCGCAGGCTGGTGCGCTCGTTCTCGGTGCTGGCCGCGGCCAGATCGGCCGACCCGAACCGGCCGGGCCGGTGCTGCATGGCGATCACCTCACCGCTCACCGGCGCCCGCTGCACGTGGGCGTCCAGCAGCGACAGGAAGATGCTGACCCGGGGCAGCGGCGCGTCGCCCATGCCGAGTTCGGCCGGCGGGGCGGCGGCGTCGATCACGCACACCAACCCATCGGCGGGTGCGACGATCGCACCCGGCCGGGTCGGCGGTACGCGGGGTGGGTGGCGGAAGAATCCGGCGCAGGCGCCCGCCGCCAGCAGGCCGGCCCGTCGGATCCACCGGTGCCTGCGGCCGGCCAGCGCCAGCGCCAGGCCGCCGGCGATGAACGGCCGGCCCGCCGGGTGGACCGGCGGAACGGTCGAGCGCACCAACTCCAACGCGTGCTGCGGGCTGAACGTTGGATCCTCGGCCGTAGGGCCGACAGGGCGGGGGCGTCGTGCCACGCGGCCATCTTACGAAAGCCGCGGCCGGTTGGTTCGGGCCCGCAGGGGGAACGCCCACCTTCGACATGCATCCGAATGACCCGCGGCTGCGCCGGGCGAAGATCGCCGTCACCGCCGTGTTCATCGCCCACGCCGTGGGGTTCTCGTCGTGGGCCGCCCACATCCCGGCGGTCAAGGCCGGGCTCGGCCTGTCCGACGCGGCGCTGGGGACGGCGCTGTTCGGTGCACCGCTGGGGTCGGTGCTGGCCACCGTGGCCAGCCACTGGGCGCTGCCGCGGTGGGGCAGCCACCGGCTGATCCCCGTGACCGCCGCCGGCTACGCCCTCGCGGGGACGACCGTCGGGCTGGCCCGCTCCGGGCCGGCGCTGTTTGCGGCGCTGGCGCTGTGGGGGATGTTCCAGGGCGGGCTGGACGTCGCGATGAACACCCAGGCCGGCACGGTCGAGCGCCTGGCGCGCGCACCGATCATGGCGCGCTTCCACGGCATGTGGAGCCTCGGCGCGCTGCTGGGCGCCCTGATCGGCGCGGCGTGCGTCGGCGCCGGCGTCGGGCTGACGCCCCAGCTGGCCGCCGTCGGGCTCGTCGCCCTGATCGTCGTCGGTGCGCTGGCGCGCGGGCTGATCCCGGACCCCGCGGCGGCGGCGTCGCGGGAGCGGTCCGGGCGGGGCTGGCTGACACCGACGGTGGCCATCCTGGCGGCGGTGGCCTTCGTGTCCTTCCTGTGCGAGGGCGCCGCCACCGACTGGTCGGCCAACTACCTGCGCAACGTCGTCGGCGCCGGGCCGGGGGTCGCCGCGCTGAGCTATGCGGCCTACACGCTGACGATGGTCCTGACCCGGCTCGGCGCGATACGCCTGCACTCGCGGCTCTCGGCCCGCCGGTTGCTGCCGGCGCTCGCGCTGTTCGGCGCTGCGGGCCTGGGCGTGGCGCTGGCGGCCGCCAATCCCGTTGTCGCCGTGGCCGGTTTCGCCGCCCTGGGCGTCGGGGTGGCGCTGCTGGTGCCGACCGCGTTCAGCGCCGCCTACGGCGCGGGCGGCGCGGGCTCGGCCATCGCGATCGTCGCCGCGACGGGCTGGCTGGGTTACCTGCTGGGGCCGCCGCTGATCGGTCACCTGGCCGACCGCGTCGGGCTGGCGGCGGCCCTGGTCACGATCCCGGCGCTGATGTCGGTCGTCGCGGTCGCCATCCGCTGCGTCGCCGCGTTCGACCGGGCCGACGATTTCCATCGGCAGGTCGCCACCCCGGCGGGTTAGGTCAGGTCCCAGACCTGCAGCTCGGTCCCCTCGGGCACCTCCGCCACGTCCTCGGGAATGTCCAGCAGCGCGTTCGCCGACGCCAGCCACCGCAGGTGATGCGAGGCCGGCGGGCCATAACTGGTGACGGTCGCGGTGTCGCGGTCCAGCACCGCGCGGCGGAACTGCCGCTTGCCGCGCGGCGAGGTCAGCGATTCGGTCAGCACGGCCGCCCGGTGCGGGCGCTCCGGGTCGGGTAGGCCCATGGCCCTGCGCAGCGCGGGCCGGATGAAGACCTCGAAGGACACCAGTGCGCTCACCGGGTTGCCGGGCAGGGTGACGATCGTCGCGCCGGCCACCCGGCCGATGCCCTGTGGCATGCCGGGCTGCATCGCCACCTTGACGAACTCCACGCCCTGGTCGCCCTCGCGGCCGAACGCGTCCTTGACGACCTCGTAGGCGCCGGCGCTGACCCCGCCGCTGGTGATGATCAGGTCGCAGTCGGCCGCGTAGCGATCGAGGATCGAACTGAACTGCGCGACATCGTCTTCCGCCGTAGCCACCGCGATCACGTCGGCGCCGGCGTCGCGGACGGCCCCGGCCAGCATGATCGAATTCGACTCGTAGATCTGCCCCGGCCGCAGCGGATTGCCGGGCGCCACCAGCTCCGACCCGGTCGACAGCACCAGCACCCGCTGGCGCGGCAGCACCGGCAACTCGGCCATGCCCAGCGCCGCGGCCAGGCCGAGCACGGCCGGCGTCACCACCTGGCCGCGCCGCAACACCGTCGTGCCGGGGGCCACGTCCTCGCCCGCGCGCCGGATGTGCTTGCCGGCCTCACGGGGCGCGCGGATCGACACGACGTCCACGCCGCCGTCGGTGTCTTCGACCGGCACGACGGCCGTCGCGCCGGCGGGCAGCGGCGCGCCGGTCATGATGCGGTGCGCGGTGTGGGGTTGCAGCGTCAACTCGTCGGTGCGCCCGGCGGGAATGTCCTCGACGACCTCGAGGGCCACCGGGTGCTCGGGGGTGGCGCCGGACGTGTCCTCGGCTCGCACCGCGTATCCGTCCATCGCGGAGTTGTCGAAGACCGGCAGCGCCAGGCGCGCGACCACGTCCTCGGCCAGCACCAGCCCTTGCGCCTCGGCCAGTGCGGCGGTGGCAGCCGGGCGGGGACGGATCAGTTCGGCTACGACGCGCTGATGTTCTTGGACCGACCGCACCCCGCCATTATCGGCCGGTCAGATTTCCCAACCGCTCCCGGTGAGGCCGTGGGACCGACGTAGAGTCGAGAACGTGATTACCGGGATGGCCCACACCGGGGTGTGTGTTCCGGATTGCGAGGCGGCCGTCGCCTTCTACCGCGACGTGTTGGGCCTGCGTGTGCTCTCGCCGCCGTATGTCATGACCGGTAACGCCATTCGCGACGACATGGGCGAGCTGGTGGCGGACCCCAGCATGAAGGCGGCCATCGTCGGGTTCGACGGCGACGGCGATCGCGTGCTCGAGGTGATCGAATACCTCGGCGCGGCGGGCTCGGATCGGCCCGGTCGCGCCGGCCTCACCGACCCGGGGCTGTCCCACGTCGGGCTGATCTGCGAGGACCTCGACGCCACCCGGGCGGAGCTGGAAAGCAGGGGCGTGCGCTTTCTGGTCAGCGGGATCGCGGAGGTCGCGCGGGTCCGCACCACCTGGTTCGTCGACCCGTGGGGTGTGGTGTTCATCCTGGTGGAGAAGACCCGGCCGCAGCGACCCTACTTCGCGCAATGGGACTGAAGCCGCGAGTCGCGATCATCGGCGCCGGTGCCGGCGGCATCGCCATGGGCATCCAGCTGGCCGAGGGCGGCTACGACTTCACCATCTACGACCGGGCGGACGGATTCGGCGGGACATGGCGCCACAACACCTTCCCGGGCGCGGCGTGCGACGTCCCGTCGCACCTGTACTCGTATTCCTTTGCGCCAAACCCGCGTTGGAGCAAGACATACGCCAACCAGCCCGAGATCCTGGCGTACCTGGAAAGGGTCGCCGAGGGTCACGGGCTGGGCGCGCGCCTGCGGGCGAACACCGCGGTGGCCGCCGCGCGCTGGTCGGACACCCGGGGCCGCTGGACCCTGACCGACGACGCCGGTCGCGAGCACGAGTTCGACGCGGTCGTCAGCGCCGTCGGGATGCTCGACGTGCCCCACGTCCCGGACATCCCCGGCGCGCGGCGGTTCCGCGGCCGCCAATTCCATTCGTCCCGTTGGGATCACAGCAAGTCGACGGCCGGCGAGCGGGTGGCGTCCATCGGCACGGGCGCCAGCGCCATCCAGTACGTGCCCGCGATCGCGCGAGAAACCGCGCACCTGACCGTGTTTCAGCGGACCCCGATCTGGATCGCGCCCCGCTTCGACTTTCCGTTCACGCCCGAACAGCACGAGCTGTTCGAACGCCACCCCGAGATGGCGCTCAAGCTGCGCGACGAGGCCTTCGACGCCTACGAGTCGTCCAGTTTCGACGTCGACGCCGCGCAGACGCGGGAAGCGACCGAGCTGGCCCGCAGCTACCTGATGCGCAAGGTGGCCGACCCCGAGCTGCGCGCGAAGCTGACGCCGGACTATCCCGCCGGCTGCAAACGGCCGCTGATGTCGCGCGAGTGGTATCCGACGTTCGCGTTGCCCAACGTCACACTGGAAACGGCCGCCATCACCGAGCTGACCGAGCGGGGCGTGCGCACCGTCGACGGCGTCGAGCACCGCGTCGACACCGTCATCTATGGCACCGGGTTCAAGGCCGCCGACTACCTGGCCAGCATCGACGTCCACGGGTCGGGCGGGCGCCGCCTCGCGGACGACTGGCGCGACGGCGCCGAGGCGTACCTGGGCACCCTGGTGGCCGGCTATCCGAATTTCTTCACGCTTTACGGGCCCAACACCAACGGCGTCAATTCGATCATCTACATCCACGAGGCGCAGACCACGTTCGTCCGCCACATCCTCGACGTGATGAACGCCCGGGGGGCGCGCACCGTCCAAGTGACACCCGACGCGCAGCGCCGCTACAACGACGAGATCCAGGCGGCCATGGTGGGCAAGGTCTGGCTCGCATGCGACAACTACTTCCGGCATCCGAGCGGGAAGGTGGTCACCCAATTGCCTTACAGCGGACGCACTTTCTTCGAGCGCACCCGCGAGCTGGTCGACGCCGACTACCGCTTCGGCCGGTGACCGGTCGGACGCCTGAACCGGCGCCCGCGGACCCGGGCGGACGCGGTCGGCACGCGCCGCAGGCCCGGGCGCCTGGGCCGTTTGACCCGCTCGGCGGTCCGCACCGGGGCGCTGTACGCCGTCTCGACCTTCATCCGCAACCACGCCGCGGCGCGCTTCGTCCTCACCTGCACGGCCAAACCCTACGTCGCGCGCGCGCCGCGTATCAGTGCGCGGCACCTAGAGTTCGCTCACCGTTAACCGGTTACTGCACCCAATAGTTGTCGTGCAGAACGAACCACTCCCGGCGTTCGTCGTCGGTCATGTCGGCCAGCGCCGCGAAGCCTTCGAAGTACGTCTCGCGTGGGGCACCCGGCGCGAACAGCATCAGGATCGACGCCGGCTCGTCGGCCCCGTTGCGGAAGCCGTGCACGCCGCCCGGCGGCACGTAGAGGAAGTCGCCCTGCCGGCCGTCGGCCCACTGCGTGCCGTCGTAGAGCTTCATCGTGCCGGAAAGCACGAAGAAGGCCTCGGACATCGCCCGGTGGAAGTGGGGTCCGGGGCCGCCGCCGCCCGCGGGGATGTCGACCCGGTACAGCCCGTAGTCGCCGCCGGTGGCCTGGTCGTTGGCCAGGTAGTGGTACTTGACGCCACCGGTCTCGTAGTCGGGCGGCTCGTCGGCACGCTTGAGCCAGGCGCTGATCCCCGGCTCGTCCTTGGTGTACCGGGGCGGCGGGTAGGGCGGCACGACGAGCGACATGGTTTCCAGCCTGCCAGTTAGCATCGCGAGAGTGGAGGCCCCGGAGGACGTGCGCGCGCAGCGGCTGCTCGAAGCCCAGGAGAAGGCGTCGCAGTTGTTCGACGAGGTCGAGCGGCGCGGCATCATCCGGCCGGGCGTTTCCGAGCGGCAGCTGTCCGATGAGATCAACCGCCTCGCCGCGGACCTGTTCGGCGTGACCCGGCACTGGCATCGGCGCATCGTGCGGGCCGGCGAGAACACGCTGCAACCCTTCAGCGAGCGCCCGCCGGACCGGCTGGTCGCCGACGGCGACATCGTCTTCCTCGATTTCGGGCCGATCTTCGCGGAGTGGGAGGCCGACTTCGGCCGCACCTTCGTGCTCGGCGACGACCCGGCCAAGGCGGCCCTCCGGGACGCGCTACCCCGGGTGTGGCGGGCAGGCCGCGAGTACTTCGACCGGCGCCCGGACGTCACCGGGGCCGAGCTCTTCGACTTCGTCGTCGGCCTGGCCCACGCCGAGGGTTTCGAGTTCGCCAGTTCGATCGCCGGTCACCTGGTCGGAGAGTTCCCGCACAAGAAGATCGCCGGCCCCGGCGTCCAGTGGTACATCGCGCCAGGATCGAACAAGCCGATGCGGCGCACCGACCCGGCCGGCCGCCTGTGCCATTGGATCCTGGAGATCCATCTGGCCGACCGGGCCCGCGGCTTCGGCGGTTTCTACGAGCAGCTGCTCGATGTCAATCCAGGGGATACGTGACGCCGGTCAGCTCCTCCGACACCGCCCACAACCGCCGCTGCCGCTCGGCGTCGTGGGATTTCGCGCTCGACGACACCAACTTCGGATAGCCGCGGGTCTCGGCGAACCCGTCGGGGCCGTAGTACTGGCCGCCGAGAACGGCCGGGTCGGTGGCGGCGCGCAGCGTCGGGAGCGCGCCCATGGCGGCGTCCTGCGCGATCACCGAGAAGAACACGTTGACGAGCGGCCGGAACGCCGTGGGCGTGTAGCGGCCCAGTTCGGTGTTCGAGCCGCCGGGGTGGGCGGCGGTGGCGATCGTCGTCCCGCGGGGGGCCAGCCGCCGCTGCAGCTCGTAAGTGAACAGCAGGTTGGCCAGCTTGGCTTGCCCGTAGGCCGCGACCCGGTTGTAGGAGCGTTCCCACTGCAGGTCGTCGAAATGGATGTCGGCCAGGATGCGGTGGCCCACGCTGCTCACCGTCACGACCCGCGATCCGGGCACCGGCAGCAGCCGCTCCAGCAGCAGGCCGGTGAGGGCGAAGTGGCCCAGGTGGTTGGTGCCGAACTGCATCTCGAAGCCGTCTTTGGTGGTTTCCTTCGGTGTGTACATGACGCCGGCGTTGTTGATCAGCAGGTCGATCTGCTCGTAGTCGGACTTGAGTTGTTCGGCCGCCGCGCGGATGGAGTCCAGCGACGTCAGGTCGAGCTCCTGCAGCGCCACGTCGGCGTGCGGGCTCGCGGCGGCGATGCGCGCGGCGGCGTCCTTGCCCTTATCGAGGTTGCGCACCGCGAGCACGACGCGTGCGCCGTGGTCGGCCAGCGCGGCGGCGGTCTCGTAGCCGAGGCCGGTGTTGGCCCCGGTGATGACGGCGACCCGTCCGGCCTGGTCGGGAATGTCTCGCGCGGTCCACTTGGCCATCGGAAGCTCCTCAAAGTAGTAAGGTAAACGGGGCGAGCGCTCCGGTTGACTCGACTATACGGAACGCACGCCCCGCTTTGTCAACCGATGGGTGGTGAATTGTTGGCCGAACCCGCACGGCCGTTGCGCGCCGACGCGGCGCGCAACCGCGCGCGCGTGCTGGACGTCGCCTACGAGACCTTCGCCGCCGAAGGCCTGTCGGTGCCCATCGACGACGTCGCCCGCCGCGCCGGGGTGGGGGCCGGCACCGTCTACCGGCACTTCCCGACGAAGGAAGCGCTGTTCACCGCCGTGATCGAGGACCGGATGCGCCGCCTCGTCGACGACGGGCACGCCCTGCTGAAGTCGGAGGGCCCGGGGGAGGCGCTGTTCGCCTTCCTGCGCTCGATGGTCCTGCAGTGGGGTGCCGCGGACCGCGGCCTGGTCGACGCGCTGGCGGGGTACGGAATCGACATCGCCTGCGCCGCCCCCGAGGCCGAGGAAGCGTTCAGGGCCATGCTGGGCGAGCTGCTTCGTGCCGCCCAGGAGGCCGGCACCGCGCGGCGCGACGTCGACATGCGGGATCTGAAGGCGATCCTGGTCGGCTGCCAGGCGATGCAGGCCTACGACTCGGCGCTGGCCGAGCGGGCGACCGACGTCGTCATCGACGGTTTACGCGTGCAGCGATAAGGCCTGACCCGTTCTTGCACTCGGCATAGGCGAGTGCTAAGAATGACCTTGGCACTCGCGACAGGTGAGTGCTAGGTCGGGACGGTGAGACCAGCAGACACCTGGGGTCGTCCGTCGCGGGCACTGCACCCGGCCAGCGTAAGTAATGGGGTGGCCACCCGTGGCCACCCGGTGTCATTCCCGATCCGGAGGAATCACTTCGCAATGGCCAAGACAATTGCGTACGACGAAGAGGCCCGTCGCGGCCTCGAGCGGGGGCTGAACGCCCTCGCCGACGCGGTAAAGGTGACGTTGGGTCCCAAGGGCCGCAACGTCGTCCTGGAGAAGAAGTGGGGCGCCCCCACGATCACCAACGATGGTGTGTCCATCGCCAAGGAGATCGAGCTGGAGGACCCGTACGAGAAGATCGGCGCCGAGCTGGTCAAGGAAGTCGCCAAGAAGACCGACGACGTCGCCGGTGACGGCACTACGACGGCCACGGTGCTGGCCCAGGCGCTCGTCAAGGAGGGCCTGCGCAACGTCGCCGCGGGTGCCAACCCGCTGGGCCTCAAGCGCGGCATCGAGAAGGCCGTCGAGAAGGTCACCGAGGTCCTGCTCAAGTCCGCCAAGGACGTCGAGACCAAGGAGCAGATCGCGGCCACCGCGGCGATTTCCGCGGGCGACCAGTCCATCGGCGACCTGATCGCCGAGGCGATGGACAAGGTCGGCAACGAGGGCGTCATCACCGTCGAGGAGTCCAACACCTTCGGCCTGCAGCTCGAGCTCACCGAGGGCATGCGGTTCGACAAGGGCTACATCTCGGGCTACTTCGTCACCGACGCCGAGCGTCAGGAAGCCGTCCTCGAGGACCCGTTCATCCTGCTGGTCAGCTCCAAGGTGTCCACCGTCAAGGACCTGCTGCCGCTGCTGGAGAAGGTCATCCAGGCCGGCAAGCCGCTGCTGATCATCGCCGAGGACGTCGAGGGCGAGGCCCTGAGCACCCTGGTGGTCAACAAGATCCGCGGCACCTTCAAGTCGGTGGCCGTCAAGGCCCCCGGCTTCGGCGACCGCCGCAAGGCGATGCTGCAGGACATGGCGATCCTCACCGGTGGTCAGGTGATCAGCGAAGAGGTCGGCCTGTCGCTGGAGAGCGCCGACGTCGCCCTGCTCGGTAAGGCCCGCAAGGTCGTCGTCACCAAGGACGAGACCACCATCGTCGAGGGTGCCGGTGACACCGACGCCATCGCCGGGCGCGTGGCCCAGATCCGCCAGGAGATCGAGAACAGCGACTCCGACTACGACCGCGAGAAGCTGCAGGAGCGCCTGGCCAAGCTGGCCGGCGGTGTTGCGGTGATCAAGGCCGGCGCCGCCACCGAGGTGGAGCTCAAGGAGCGCAAGCACCGCATCGAGGACGCGGTCCGCAACGCCAAGGCCGCCGTCGAGGAGGGCATCGTCGCCGGTGGTGGCGTGGCCCTGCTGCAGTCGGCGCCGTCCCTGGAGGAGCTCAAGCTCACCGGTGACGAGGCCACCGGCGCCAACATCGTGCGCGTCGCGCTCGAGGCCCCGCTCAAGCAGATCGCCTTCAACTCCGGGCTGGAGCCCGGCGTTGTCGCCGAGAAGGTCCGCAACGCGAAGGCCGGCACCGGCCTGAACGCGGCCACCGGCGAGTACGAGGACCTGCTCAAGGCCGGCGTTGCCGACCCGGTCAAGGTCACCCGCTCGGCGCTGCAGAACGCGGCGTCCATTGCCGGGCTGTTCCTGACGACCGAGGCCGTCGTCGCCGACAAGCCGGAGAAGGCGGCCGCTCCCGCGGGCGACCCGACCGGCGGCATGGGCGGTATGGACTTCTAAGTCCGACAGCTACGGGAAAACCCGGCTCCCCTTGGGAGCCGGGTTTTTTCGTGCGCCGAGCTTCTCGGGATATGGACGATTTCCCAGCCCTTCTCGTGCATCGGGCTCACGCTCGACGGCCCCTTGTAGGGTTCGACGCGTGGCCCTTCCGACTCCCTCACCCACCAGCACCGCCGTGGTGACCGGCGCATCGTCGGGCATCGGCGCCGACATCGCGCGGGAACTGGCCGACCGCGGTCACGGCGTGACGCTCGTCGCCCGCCGGGAGGACCGGCTGCGCGAGCTGGCCGACGAACTCTCGAAAAGCGTGCGCGTCGAGGTGATCGCCTGCGACGTCGCCGACGCGGCCGCCCGCGCCGGCCTGCTCGACGAGGTCGGCCGCCGCGGCCTGGCCGCCGACATCCTGGTCAACAACGCCGGCGTCGGCACCATCGGATCGGTGACCGCGGCGCGCGCCGACGACGAGATCGCCCAGGTGCGGGTCAACTGCGAGGCGGTCATCGACCTGACCACGCGCGCGGTCCAGCAGATGGTGCCGCGCGGGCGCGGGGCGATCCTCAACGTCGGGTCCACCGCCGGCTACCACCCCTTCCCGGGGCAGGCCGGTTACGCGGCCACCAAGGCGTTCGTGAAGACCTACACCGAGGGGGTGCGCGGCGAGCTCGCCGGCACCGGTGTCACCGTCGCGCTGCTGTGCCCGGGCCCGGTGCGCACCGAGTTCCTGAAGAACGCGGGCATGGACGAGCGCAAATTCGCCGACGCGTTCCCGAAGTTCATGTGGATGCCGTCGCGCGACGTCGCGCGCATCGGGGTCGACGCGCTCGCCCACGACTGCGGCACGGTGATCGCCGGTCTGCCCAGCCACCTGTCCACCCGGCTGTTCCAGTTCATGCCGCGACGGCTGCTGCTGCCGCTACTGAAGAACCAGCATCCCGGCCTCAAACGCGACCTCTCAGCCGGCTGAAGGCCAGGGCCGCATCCAGCCCTCGACCGGGAGCGCGAGCGCGTTGCACAGCGTGCAGATGGTCCGATACCAGCCGACGGCCGTGAGCAATTCGATGCGCTGCTCGTCGGAAAGGAAGCGCCCTAGCGCCGTCCACGTCGTCTCCGACCAGGAACCGGTGCGCTCCAGCTCGTCGACCGCCTCGATCAGGGTCCGCTCGTCGGGCGCCCACCGCGGGTCGTCGGG
>NZ_LZJB01000497.1:0-12542 GCF_001666895.1 Mycobacterium sp. E3298 | reverse complement strand
ATGCTACGCGACAAATTTCGGCGTTGTGTTCCGTTGATGGGCCAATTCGTCACTGAACTGGGCCCGGATAGTAGTCATTGCGACACACATCGTACTGCTGTCTAGTATGGCTGACGTCGGCGGTGACGCCAGAAACGAGGGCAGCGCGTGGAGCTTGGCCTGGGGGGACGCAATTTCGTTCTCGTCGGCGGGACGACCGGTATCGGGTTCGCCGCCGCGCGGCAGCTCGCGGCCGACGGTGCCAACGTGGCGCTGCTGGCTCGTAACGGGGAGCGTGCTCGAGCGCGGGCCGAGCAATTGACCGCAGACTACGGAGTGCGGGCGGTCGGAATCGCCGTCGACGCGGCCGCCCCGGGCGACGGGGTGGATCGCGCTGTCGACGAGGCGGCGGCGAGCCTGGGGCCGCTGCGCGGCCTGGCCGTCACCGCGGGACCGATGAATCAACAGGGGCCGTTCCTCGAACACGGCGACGAGTCGTGGGACTGGTATTACCAGTTGATTTTGATGGGAACCGTGCGCTCCTGCCGCGCGGTCATCCCGCACCTGCAACGCAATGGCGGTGGAACCATCGTCACCACGGCCGCGTATTCCGTTCGGGCGCCGAAGATCCTGATTCCGCCGTACAACGCGCTCAAGGCGGCGGTGTTGACCTTGTCAAAGATCCTGGCGAAAACGCATGGCCCCGAGGGCATCAGGGTCAACACCGTATGCCCGGGGCTGTTCGACACTGAGGTCAACGACTTCATCCGCGCGCGGCGGGCGGCAGAGTACGGGGTGGCGCTGGAGGACGCGATCTATACGCACCTCGCGAGCAACCCGGACTGGAACATGCGGGTTGCCCTCCGCCGCGGCGGGCGTCCCGAAGAAGCGGGCGAGCTGATCGCCTTCCTGCTCAGCGACAGGGCAGCTTTCATGACCGGCGCGGCCGTCAACATCGACGGGGGCACGGACTTCTGACCCCCTCAGAGCCCGATGTCGTCGGCGAGGAGCCCCCGGTGATAGGACGCGTCGCCCAGCAGGTGCCCTGACGATTGAGCCCGCTTGAAGTACAGATGGGCCGGATGCTCCCAGGTGAATCCGATCCCACCGTGAATCTGGATATTGGCGGCAGCGGCCCGCGCATACGCCTCCGAACTGCACGCCTTGGCCAGCGACGCCACCGCCGGCAGTTCTGGCGAGCGTTGGGCCGCGGCCCGCACCGCGTAATAGGCTGCCCCGCGGGCACATTCGATATCGAGGAATACATCGGCGCACTTGTGCCGGATGGCCTGGAATGAGCCGATGGGCTTGCCGAACTGTTTGCGGGCCTTGCCGTAGGCGACGGCCATCTCGAGGCAGCGTTGCGCGCCGCCGACCTGTTCGGCGGCCAGCGCGGCGCAGCCAAGCGCGAGGGTCGACCGCAACAGTTCCTCCGCGCCGCCCAAACGACCGACGAGCGAGGCCGGCGTTGTGGTGAATTCGATGCGGGCCTGTTTTCGAGTCTGGTCAAGGCTGGACAGCGCGCGCCGGGCGACGCTGTCGAACCGGTCGACGGCGAACAACGACAATCCGGAGTCGGCCTGGGCGGCCACGAACAGCACATCGGCGCTGCAGCCATCGAGGACATAGGTTTTGGCTCCGTCCACCACCCAGCCGTGTGCCGTTTCTCGCGCCCGCGTGTGGATCGCACCGGCTTCCCAGCGGCCCGACTCCTCGGTGACGGCCAGGCTGGCGATGGTCGCTCCGGACGCGATGCCCGGCAGGTATCGTTGTTGCGCCGCGTAGTCACCCGAATCAAGCAGCGCGCTCGACGCCAGTACCGCCGACGCGAAGTATGGCGACGGAGCCAGGGCGCGCCCCAATTCCTCGGTCACGACGCCGAGTTCGACGAACGTGTACCCCTGACCGCCGAATTCTTCCGGGATTGCGAGCCCCACCAGGCCCAGCTCGTCGGACATTTGCGCCCACAGCGACGGGTCGTAGCCCACCGGGTTTTCCATGTGGCCGCGCACGCGTGCCTCGTCGGCCTTGCTTTCGAGAAAAGAGCGCACGACGCGGCGCAGCTCATTCTGCTCGTCGGTGAATCCGAAACCCATTGCACGACCAGACATCACGACTCCGCGGGCGCGCGACCGGTCGGGCTCACCCGCGGTGCTTCAGCGCCCTGGCGCAGGGTGCGCAGCCAATCGCCGACGGCGGCCGGGGCCGGGACCGGCGCGTCGAAGCGGCCGGGGTCGGCGGCCCAGAAAGCCTCCCACGACGGGAACGCATGGTGGAACGAGCCGTCCTGGTTCGGGCTGCCGGGCCAGCGCACCTTCCGCGGACCGACCGGCGGGTCGGTGATGTCGCTTCGGTACCAGAACAGCGGGATGCGGCGCGCGAAATACCAATGGCCGTCCCGCCTTTCGTAGCGGTCCAGATAGGCCAGCAGCTCGATGAACCACGCGCCCTCGGTTTCCAAGTCGTTACGCGAGTAGACGAGTCCGCTCGCGGTGTCGGTGTCGTGGACGTCGATGACATGGCCCAGGACACCGTGCGCGCTGCCCAGCAGCGTCGGACGAACCTCGGCGTCGTACCATTGGCGCATCGCGTCGCGGCCGCGGCGCTTGCCCGGCACCCCGATGTCGTCGACGAAAAGGTTTGCCAGGGAGTCGAAGTCGCGCATGTCCAACGCCACCGCGTACCGTGCCGCCAGCTGACGGATTTCCTCGATGGCCTCCAGGCGGGCGATCCGCGCCTCCAACCCGGTCATGCCAGCTCCCCCGAGGTGACAAGTTGCACCAACCGTGGCTTGTCGATCTTGTTCGTGGTGGTGTACGGCAGCCGATCGGCGTCGGGGAGAATCACCCACCGCTTCGGAACCTTGTAGGCGGCGAGTTCCTTGCGGCATGCCGCCGCGAGTTCATCCTGCGAGGCGCACCGCCCCTGGTTGAGCACAACCACGGCGCAGACGAGCGCACCCTTGTCCGCGTCCGGAACGCCGACGACATAGGCGATCCGCACGCCGTCGACGCCGCCGATCACCGCCTCGACCTCCACCGGTGCGACGTTGGCGCCCGAGGATTTGATCATGTCGTCGGTGCGTCCGGTGAAGAACAGGAAACCCTCGTCGTCCAGGTGTCCGGCGTCTTTCGTGTGGTACCAGCCGTCGGCGTCGAACAGATCGCTGTGCTGCCGTCCGATCATGCCGCGCATCATCGCGACTCCCCGCACGCAGATTTCCCCGATGGTGCCGTTGGGCACCTCCGCACCGCACTCGTCGACGACCTTGTGCTGGTAGCCGGGTGCGGCAACCCCGAGTGAACCGCGCTTGCTTGCGGGCACCGGTTCGTGTGGTGGCCACCAGGTGTGGGAACTGCACGTTTCGGTCATCCCCAACTGCGTCACCAGCAGTGACGGATCGGCCGCGCGCAGTTCCGGCGGTAGCAGCACCTGGTGGTATCCCCCGCGCAGACTTGACAGATCGGCGGAGGCGAAGTCGGGATGATTCGCCAGTGCCCGGCCGACGTGCGGGAACCCCGTTGCGTAAGTGGCGCGCTCGGTTTCGAGTAGGCGCAGCACGTCGCCGGCGTCGAACTTGTGCTCGGTGAGAATGGTGGCGCCGGTCTGCATCGGCCCGAGCAGACCGAAGACCAGCCCGGCGACCCAGAAGAACACCATCGGGATGTAGACCCGGTCGTCGGGCTTCCACTCGTGCTGGGTGGCGACGAAGCGGGAGTGCGTAATCACGGTGCCGTGCGTGTGGATGATGCCCTTGGGGTCCGAGGTGCTTCCCGATGTGTAGATGACGACCAGGTCGTCGGACGGGCGGACCGTCGATTCGCACGCACGCAGAAACGTTTCGGGCGCCGGCTCCGGCCATGCACTGGGCCAGGTCCGCTCGCTGTCGCCAAGCCCAAAGATGTTGCGCAACTGGGGCAGCCGTTCGAGGCCGAGCGGCGCGCCCGGGGGCGGTAACTCGCCCGCAGCACTTCCGACACGAGCGAGCATGTCCTTGCCGAGCAGCGAGTCGACCGACAGCAGGGTGTGGATGTCGGCGTCGCGCAGCAGCCAGCTCAACTCCGGCGGCTGAAAGAAGGTGTTGATCGGCACCGCCACGGCGCCGATCCGGGTGGCAGCCAGGAAGGCGACCGCAAAATCGGGTCCGTTCGGCGCCAGGATTCCGACCCGAACGCCCTTGGTGACGCCCGCCGCGAGCAACCGCCGCGCCATCTCGGCGGACCGAGCAGCGGCCTGCGCATAGGTGATTCGCTCGATCGTTCCCCCGCCCGTCGTCGAAATGACGAAGTCGTTGTCTCCGTAAGCGGCTACCAGGTCGACCAGCATCGCCGGGACGACCGGTGCGTACGGCATCGGTTCGTAGGCGAAAGTCCGTGCCGCCTCACTCATCGCGCGTCATTCCACTACCCACCGCGGTTCCCGCTTTTCCGCGAACGCGAGCATCCCTTCCCGGTAGTCGGGGTGGGTCAGCTGGTGTTGCAGCACATAGCGATACGCGACGTCGTTGGCCGCACGTAACCCGACATCGAGACTGCTCCACATCGCCTTGATCGACGCCTGGACCGTCGCAGGTGAGAGTTTCGCGATGTCCAGGGCGATTTCGCGCGCCCGTTGTTGCAGCCGGTCCGCGGGCACGACCTCGTTGATCAGGCCGATCTCGTAGCCCCGCTGCGCGCTGATCCGGCCCTGTTTGGTCATCAGCCCGAGCTGCATCACCATCGACAGCGGCATTCTGCGCAGCAGCACGGCGGGCTCGAGCGCGAACACGTTGCCCACGGCCAGATGCGTGTCGATCAGCTCGGCGTGCTCGGCCGCGATGATGAGGTCGGCATCGGCGACCTGATGCAGGCCGCCGCCGACGACCATTCCGTTGAGGGCGCAGATTACCGGCTTCCACACGTTGTGGTGCAGCCGCGAGCCGGGAACCTTGTTGCGGATGCCACCCTCGGCCGTTGCCCGGATGTCCTGGCCCGCGGAGAACGCCCGGTCGCCGGCTCCGGTGATGATGGCGACCCGGATGTTCGGGTCCTCCCGCACCCGTGCCCACGCGATGCCGAGTTCGGTGCGGGTCAGGTC
This sequence comes from Mycobacterium sp. E3298, assembly GCF_001666895.1. Taxonomy (NCBI): domain Bacteria; kingdom Bacillati; phylum Actinomycetota; class Actinomycetes; order Mycobacteriales; family Mycobacteriaceae; genus Mycobacterium; species Mycobacterium sp. E3298. The sequence continues at coordinate 7,487 of NZ_LZJB01000497.1, read as the reverse complement.
GTCGGTGGCGTTGAGCCGCTCCGGTCGGTTGATCGTGATGGTGGCGACCTGCTCGCTGACGTCGAACAGGATTCTCTTCAGTTCCACGACATCCCCTGGCATCGATTCGTAGCACTAAACACTACATCAACATCTGTCTTGTCGTTCCGGGTCGTCGTCATGGCATCCACTGCCCACCCGAAACCGAAATCAGCTGGCCGGTGACGTGTTTGGCCGCGGGTGAACAGAGAAATGCCACCACGCCCGCCACGTCGTCCGGCTCACCGATGTCGCCGGTCAAAGTGGTGCGGCGCATCTGCGCCAGCTCGTCCTCGGTCTTGCGCGACAACAACCACGGGGTCGCGGTGGTGCCGACCACGACGGTGTTGACCCGGATGGCGTGCAGACCGAGCTGAACGGCCATCAACCGGCTCAGCCCTTCGACACCGGCCTTGGCTGCCGCATAGGCCGGCGGCCCGGTGCGCACGCCGTGTGCCGACACCGAGCTGACGTTCACGATGGCCCCGCCGCCGTGGGCGACCATCTGCCGGGCGGCGACCTGCGCCATCACGAAGGTGCCCTTGAGATTGACGGCTACGATGCTGTCCCAGTCCTCGTCGGTCTGCTCGAGGAACGTGCCGGGCAGCGTCATGCCCGCGTTGTTGACCAATGCTCGAACGGGCCCGTGCCGGTCGGCCAATGCGCTCAGCGCGGTCTCGACCGCGTCTCGGTCGGTGATCGATACGTTCATCGGGACGAGCAACCCGGATCTCGCATCATCCGAATCCTGGGCACGGGCAATGGCTTTCGCGTTCACGTCGATCGCGGCCACCCGATGCCCGCCGCGAATCAGCGCGGCCACAATCGATTCTCCGATGCCTCGCGCTCCCCCGGTGACGACGGCGAGGGGGTGGAAGTCACCCGACACGCTGCCCACCCGCCCGTCTGGTCCCGGGGGCCTTGCCGGTGCGTTCGATCGCGACGATCGAGGGGCGCACCAACTCCACTGATTCGGCCATCAGTTGCGACAAGTCACCCCTGCCACCGCCGGCGACCCACGAATCGATGGCGGCGCGGTTGGCGGCGTTGATCAGCGTGGCGGCCAGGCGCGGTCGCAAGTCCGGCTGAGTTTCGCTGCCCAGCCATCGCGCCACCTCCGTGGTGAGTTGGTCGATCCAGTCCTCGTTGATCCGGAGCATCGTCGCGCGCAAGGCCGGCAAGCCGTGGTACATCCGCGCGCGCACCAAAAAGATGTCAGGCTGATCGACGATCGCCTGCGCCACCGCCACCGAAGTCTCGGCGAGTGCGTCCCACAGTGAGTCGGAGCGCGCGGCACGAAAACGCCGGATCGCCTCCTGCAGCCGCTCGGCGTAGCCGTCGAACAGGATGTCTTCCTTGGTGGCGAAGTGATGGAAGAACGTGCGCGGCGCGACTCCGGCCGCCGCCGAAATCTGGTCGACGGTGGTTCCCTCGTAGCCCTGGGTGTCGAACAGCTCGATCGCCGCGTGGATGAGTGCCTGTCGGTTGCGCAACCCGCGGGCCCGTCGTTGGTCCATGCTCATACCCCTGCCAGCGTGGCGGTTCCGGAGCTCAGGGCGACGGCGTCACCCTGCAGGGTCCGGAAACGCACCGAATCTTCGGTTCGCCAGATTTCCGTCCGCAGCGGGGCGTCGAGCTTCACCTGCTTGGAGAATCGGCAGCTTAAGGATGTCAGCGACCGCGGGTTACCGTCGGCGATCCGGTCGATCACCGCTCGGGCGGCGAATCCCAGCGTGCACAGGCCATGCAGGAAGACGTCGTCGAAGCCGTACTTGCGGGCCGCCTCGGGGTCGATGTGCAGCTGGTTGCGGTCGCCCGAGAGCCGGTAGAGGGCGGCCTGCTCGGGCCGGACGACGTCGTCGAACACAGCGTCCGGTGGCCCGTCGGGGTCCGGTTCGGCAGCGGGCCCACGGTCGCCACCGAATCCCCCCGCACCGAGGACCATGGTTTGGGATTTGGCGACGAACACGGTCCCGTCCGGGTCGGCGCCGCGGCTGGTCAATTCCACCGCGGCGTGTTTGCCCTTGTCCCATACGGCCGACACCTCGGCTTGCACCGACATTTCCCCGCTGGCACCGATCGGCCGATGCAGTTCCAGCGACTGCGCAGAGTGAACGATCGGATACGTACCCAGGTCAAGCACACCGCGCAGGTCCTTGACGGCCCACCAGTTGGCCACCAGGGCGAACGTCGGCAGGACATCCGGGCCGCAGGCCTCGTTGAGCAGTCTCAGCTCGGACGGCGGGCGGGCGCCCACCCCCAACGCGTAGAGGATCACGTCGGTCTCGCTCCAGCGGAAGGTGTTCGGCGGCAAAGCGGTTCCGACCGCAGAGTCGAGCAGAGCCACGGCACCTCCTACTAGACGGATTGACGATATGTGTTCAATCGTGCATTATTGTGGCAGTCAGTGCAACTACTTTTACCCGATGCGGAAAGCGGGAGGGACCGACATGAGGTTCGGCGTGTTCATCCTCGGCGACAAACCCAACCACCTCAGCGAACGCGAGGTGCTGGCCAACGTGTTGGAGGAAGCGCGCTGGGCGGAAGAACTCGGTTACGACGAGATCTGGCTGGCCGAACACCACTTCTCCCCCTACGGCATGCTCCCGGACCTGCCACAGGTGGCGACGGCCATCGCCGCGCAGACCGAACGCATCCGCATCGGCACCGCGTGCATGGTGGCGCCCTTCCACGAGCCCATTCAGCTGGCCGAACGGATCGCCTTGGTCGACGTCCTGTCCGGCGGGCGCTTCGACGCCGGCTTCGGGCGCGGCTACCAGGCGCATGAGTTCAAGGGCTTCGGTATCTCGATGGACGAGGCCACGGGCCGATATCAGGAGTGCGTGGAAATCGTCAGCCGCCTGTTGACCGAAGAGAACGTCAGCTTCCACGGCAAGTACTTCCAAATCGAGGACGTCACGATCTACCCGCGGCCGGTGCAGCAGCCGATCCCCGTTTGGGGCACGGTGATGAAGACGCCGTCGAGCTTCGAGTGGCTGGCCGAGAAGGGTTTCGGGGCGATCATCGGAAACCCCTACCAGGTGGACCCGGATCTGCAGGGCGCGCTGGACATCTACCTGAAGGTGCAGTCCCAGAAGGGACTTGACGCCGCAACCGGCAACGTGTGGGCGCTGCTCAACGCCTTCTGTCACGCCGACGATGCGTTCGCCCGCAGCTACCCGCGCGAGAGCGTCGAGCTCTCCATTCAGACCCATCGGAAGTATTCGAGCCCGTTCGAGCGCGGCGGCGAAATACCGGCCGACTACAAGGCGTATTCGGACTGGTTCGAGAAACACGACAAGCAGAGCTACGAGCAGGTGTTGAACTCGCACCTGACGCTGATGGGCGACCCCGACCGCATCGTCGATAAGATGCGTACCGTCATCGACATGGGCTGGCGCAACATCATTTTGCGCATGTCGCGCGGCGGCGCCATGGACCGCACGAAGGTGTACGAGTCGATGAAGTTGTTCGCCCAAGAGGTGATCCCCGCGGCGACCGAGCTCGCGGCAGCCGCGGCTTGAACCAGCAACTCGCCGACCGCATCCGCGCGGTGCTCGCGATCGACCCGCGGGCGCCCGCGATCGAGCATGAGGGCCGGTGGGTGGATTGGCAGGGATTGTCGGACACCGCCGCGGGCCTCCAAAGTTGTCTGCGGGCTGCAGGGTTGGGTGAGGGCTCCCCCGTGGGGCTGGTGCTGCGCAATCACCCCGCGATGGTCGGCGCCGTGCTCGGGGTGCTGCTGACCGGCGGCTGCGTGGTCACGATCAACCCGTCCCAGGGTGACGCCGGGCTCTGCGCGGACATCCGCGAGCTGCGGTTGCCTGCGGTGGTGGCCTTACCGATCGACTGGGAGCGCACAGGAGTGGTCGACGCCGCCGCCGGGGCGCTGGGTGTTCGCGTATCGAGTGACCCCGCCGGCGCGACCGTTGTCGAGGGGCTGGAACAGTCCGGACCGGGCCCGTTCCGCCCGCCCGGTGACGGCGTGGCAGTCGAGATGCTGACGAGCGGCACGACCGGTCCGCCCAAGCGAATACCGCTGTCTTACAGCTCCTTTGAGCACACCGTCGCGGCGGCGAGCGCGCATTACAGCGTTGGCGCCGGGCACGACTCAGAACCGAGACTGCGTTCGGGTGTCGCGATCGTATCCTCGCCGCTGGTGCATATGTCCGGGCTGTTCCGCACTCTGCTCAACATCTGCGAAGGAAGAAAGATCGCGCTCCTGGAGCGATTCCGCGTTCCCGAATTTGTGGATCTGCTACTGCGGCACCGACCGAAGGCTGTCAGCCTGGTGCCGTCGGCGATGGTGATGGTGCTCGACGCGGGCGTGGATCCGGAGGCCTTCTCAAGCGTCGAGGTGGTGACCTCCGGCACCGCACATTTGCCGGTCGACGTGCAGACCAGGTTTGAATGTCGCTACGGCGTCGCGGTGCTGCCGTCCTACGGGGCAACGGAATTCGCCGGCGGCGTGGCCGGCTGGAACCTGGCCTTGCACCGGCAGTGGGCGACCGCCAAACGGGGAAGTGTCGGGCGCCCCCAGCGTGGTCGGGAGATCCGCGTCACGTCCGTCGAGGATGACATCGAGATGCCGCCCGGCGAGCAGGGCCGCATCGAGGTCCGCACCGAAGGCGGGGACTGGGTGCGCACCACCGACCTCGGCCGGGTCGACGCCGACGGCTTTGTGTTCATCGACGGGCGCACCGACGACGTCATCATTCGCGGCGGGTTCAAGGTCAATCCGGGCGAGATCGTCGGCGTGCTCCGTGATCATCCGGCTGTCCGCGACGCGGGGGTCACCGGCCTGCACGATGAACGGCTCGGCCAGGTGCCGGTCGCGGCGGTCGAGTTGACCGACGGCGCCCGCGCCACGCCCGACGAGCTGCTCGCCTACGCGCGTGAACGATTGAGCCGTTACTACGTCCCGGCCCGCCTGATCATCGTCGAGGAGTTGCCCCGCACGCCGTCGCTCAAGGTCAGCCAACCCGCGCTGCGCGAACTCTTCGAAGGGACAGCAAGTTGACGACACGTGGTGTGGCCGCCATTGCCGGTGTGGCAGACGAGGTTTCGGCGAGCGGGGTGATCGATGTTCCACTGCGTGAGCTCGAGGCGCGCGTGATCACCGCCGCCCTGGCCGACGCGGGCCTGTCGCTGCGCGACGTCGACGGGCTGTGCACCTGCACCGGCGGAACGCTCATGCACTCGGTGGAGCTGGCCGAGTACCTGGGGATAGCGCCACGCTTCACCGACGCGACGCAGACCGGCGGCGCCAGCTACGGGTTGTATGTCGAGCACGCCGCCGCGGCGATCGCGGCCGGCGAGGCGGAGACGGTGGTGATCGTCTACGCGTCGACGCCGCGCGCCGCGCGCAAGCGTGGCGAAAAGGGTCTCGGAGTTTTCGCCACCCCCGAGCGGCTGGAATGGGAGACACCGTTCGGGGTGATGCTCCCGATCAGCGCCTACGCCCTGGCGGCCAACCGGCACATGGCCGTGTACGGGACGACGCCCGAACAGCTGGCCCAGATCGCGGTCGACACGAGGCGCTGGGCCGCGCTGAACGAGCGAGCTCACCTGCGCGAGGCGATCAGCGTGCAGGACGTCCTGGACTCGGGCTTCCTCGCCGAGCCGCTGCACAAGCTGGAGTGCTGCCTGGTCACCGACGGTGCCGCCGCGGTGGTGGTAACGAGCGCCGAGCGCGCGCGAGACCTGGCCAAGCCGCCCGCATTCGTCCTCGGGGCGGCGACGGCGGCCTCGCACGCCATGATCTCCCAGATGCCCGACCTGACCGTCACCCCGGGGGCGCTGTCCGGGCCGGCCGCCTTCCGCGCCGCGGGCCTTCGCGCGGCCGACATCGACGTAGTCGAGCTGTACGACTCGTTCACGATCACGGTGTTGCTGGCGCTCGAAGACTTGGGCTTCTGCGGCAAGGGCGAGGGCGGTCCGTTTGTCGCGGACGGCGCGTTGGGGCCCGGCGGCACGTTGCCCGCTCAGACGTCCGGCGGCGGCCTCGCCTACACCCACCCCGGGGCGTTCGGGGCCTTCCTGCTCGCCGAGGCCGCGCGGCAGTTGCGCGGTGAGTGCGGCGAACGCCAGGTCCCGGACGCGAAAACGGCTGTCGCACATGGCACCGGCGGGGTGCTCTCGGCCACCTCGACGGTGATTCTGGGAACGGAGGCCGCGCTGTGACCGATACGCTGCCGGTCCCGCAGCCCAGCCCGGTGTCCGCGCCCTTCTGGGACGCGACCCGGCGTCGCGAGCTGACGGTCCAACGATGCGAATCGTGCGCGCGGCTCGTCTGGTACCCGCGGTTCGTCTGCCCGCACTGCGGCGGGTCATCGCTGGTGTGGGAGAAGTTGAGCGGTGACGGGGTCGTGTACGCGGTCAGCGTGCACCACCGCGCCGCGCTTCCCGCCCTCGCCGACAAGGTGCCGTACTCGGTGGTGCTCGTCGATCTGGATGAGGGGGTCCGCATGATGTCGAACGTGTTCGGTCCCCCTCCCGCGGTCGGTGACCGCGTCAGGCTGGCGTGGGTGCCGCTCGAGGACGGCCGCAACCTCGCTGTCTTCGAACCAAGGTGAGTCCCGTTACCGCGCTGCGGCGCGCCCGCGAAGAGGTGGTGCTCCGGCACGTCGCCGCCGAGAATGCGCGGGACCTGGAGGCGGCGATGGCCACCTTCACCCATCCGCGCTACGAGATCATCCCTACCGGAACCGTTTTCGACGGTGACCAGGCGGTCCGCGCGATGCTATCGCAGCAGTGGGCGGATCTCCCGATGCTGCGATATGCCGCGGAGGCGATCTACCACGGGGACAATGGTCTGGTCGTGGAGACCCGGACGACCGCACCCGGCACCCCACTCGACATGTTGAGCGTCAACCTCTTCGGCTTCCGCGGGCCCGATCTGGTTTTGGAACGGTGCTACTTCGACCGGATGCTGCTCGCCGCGCAACTCGAGTCGATCCGCGCGCCCTAGCCGCCTACAGCGTCACGGACCGCTTGGACAAGGGCCGGAATGTCGCGGTCCCGGTTCGCACCGGGCAAGGGCCAGTGCGTCATCCGCAGGTCGGTCACGCCTGCGTTCGACAGCGAGGCCGCCCCCGCGGCGACCGCGGAGAGGTCGAGCCCGCCATCGGGGCTCGTCTGCACGCGCAGCGTCCCGGCAACACCGAACCCGTCCGGGTCACCCCCGGCGCGCTCGACCGCGGCGCGCATTCGACGTATTCCGCCGGCGACATCCCGCGCGTCCGGGCCCCACGGGATCCAGCCCTGTCCGAAGCGAGCGAGCCGGCGAGCGACCGCTCGGTTCACCGTCCCGCTCACCCACACCGGCACCCCGCCTGGCTGAACCGGTTTGGGCATCTGGTGTATCCGCTCGAAACTCAAATCGACCGATTCGTAGCTCACCTCGTTCTCCCGCCACAACCGCTGGCAGACGTCCAGCGTCTGGTCCAGGATCGCCCCGCGTCGATCGA
>NZ_LZJB01000496.1:0-5212 GCF_001666895.1 Mycobacterium sp. E3298 | reverse complement strand
CTGGACGACCCGGAACGGTTCCTCACCGACCTGGAAAAGTGCTGGATGCTGATCTTGGGTGGGATCTTGCAACCGGACCGGGCCGATTACTTCAGCCAATTCCTAAGGCGGCGAGCGGCGCTCGCCGTCAACTCCAGTTCGAGCGACCAAGGCTCGCCTTAGTGCCGACCAGGTTGAGCAGACTGCCCGCCAGCCGCGGCAGCGGCTGCTAACGTTGGACGTCTTGCGGTGGATGTGAACCCACATCAATGACTCCGCGCACCCGACGCGACTCCGGAGGTGCAGAGACAGTGCCGCGCCAGGTCCGATCCGAAGCCACTCGGCGGAAGATCATCGACGCCGCGATCGAGGTGTTCGGGGAAGTCGGGTATGCCGCCGCCGGGTGGGGGGCGATCATCGAGCGGACCGGGATGACCAAAGGCGCCCTGTATCACCACTTCGATTCGAAGGAATCGCTGGCGTCCGACATCCTCAAGGAAGGCTCCGAGAGCCTGCTCACGGCATTCGGGAACGTGTGCAAGTCTTCGTCGCCGGGGCTGGAAAACCTGCTACACGGCGCCTTCACCATCGTGGTAGTGCTCAACTCGGACAAGACCGTTCGCACGGCCGAGCAATTAGCCTGTGCCTTAAGCGGATTGAACGAGGCCGCGGGGGACTTCTATGCCGACCTGGCGGTGAAGATCGCTGATGAGGCCAGGCGGGCCATCAGCGAGGGAGACCTCCGCAAGGACGTCGACCCCAAGGTGCTCTCCGAGTTCCTCGTTGGAGCCATGTTCGGAACGCGACTGGTATTCAATGCGATAACCCGTCGTGAACCCAATAGGGGAGGCCCCGTCGACATCGGCGGTCGCCTGCGTCAGATCTTGGAGCTCCTGCTGCCCGGCACGGTGACCGAGGCGTCGTTGCCCTATTTCCAGCAGTTCCTCGGTCGCGAAGTCATGCGTCATGCCCCGGCCATCGCGGCCCGCCCCGACGCCGACACGGAACCCCTGATCGGCTAGAGCTCCACGGTCGCGCGGTCGGGCCGGATGCGCCACACCCGCTTTCGCGGCCATCGAGACGGCGAATCAGTAATTGAGGTTGACGCGCATTCCACAATGCATACTGTTCCGGTGATGTACCGGAGACGTCTGGGCAAAGTGGTCGCGCTGGCCGCGGTGGTTGGGTTTTTGGTGATGAGCGCCCCGGCGTCGTGGGGTGCGCCCGGCGAACCGGCTACCGCCGCGGACTCGCCGACGTTGTCGCTTACCGACATCGGGTCCGCTCCCACCCTGGAATTCTGGGGGGTGACGAGTACCCAACAGCTCACCGTGCCGGTGCTGCATGGCCTGACACCGACGGCACTGAACGCCACCGTCGAGATGCCGATCAATCTGCGGTCCGGGGTGCTCACTGTCACGCAGGGCGAGCGCACCATCGCGCGGCTGAATTTGCCCTCCACCGATCAGGCGCCAATCGTCATTCCCCTGGCGGGCGCGGAGGTCAACGACAATTGGCTGTCGGTGACGCTGCGTTCGTACGTGGTGCCATTGGACGGATACTGCCTTTACCCGTGGAGCCCGCTGCGCCTGACCAACGGGTCGATCACCTACACCGGGGTCGAACTGCCGCCCACCACGGTGGCGCATTTCCTGCCGCCGGTGCTGCGCAAGCTTTCCATCTACCTGCCGCCGTCGCCCTCGCCGAACGAGTCCGATACGGCGGTCCAACTGGCCGCCTCCACGGCCTCGCACTACGGCCGGCAGACCCCCGAGATCGCGGTGATTCCGCTGGCCGAAGGGCAGGCCGCGCCGCCGGCGCCGCCGCAACCGCTGGAACGTCAGATCGTCGTCAAAGAGGGCCCTGACAACGGGCTTTCGCTACAAGGCGCCTCGGGTGTGCCGTGGTTGCTCATGTCCGGACCGCTCGGCCAGTCGGACGAATCGAACACGGCGGTGTTGTTCAACGACGTCTCGCAGTTGGCGCTGTCTTCCAAGGCGGCGGTGGAACAGCTCAAACCGAGCGTGCAGCAACTCGGTGGCAGCGTGACGTTGCGCGAGTTGGCGCAGCCCGTTCTCAACTCGACGTCACTGCAACCGCGGGTGTCGATCGGAATCGACCAAACCCGATTCGCCAGATCGGTGCACAACGTGCGCGTGCATCTGCAGGGTTCCTACACCCCGACACCGGGGAACGTCGGCGGTCAGATCGCCGTGACCATCGGCCCCGAAACCATCGACCACTGGCCGACCGACGGCCACGGCACCATCGACCGCTGGATCGATGTGCCGGACCGACTGCTGCAGCGCTACACCAGTATTGATCTGGTCCTCGACGTCGCCGCCAACACCGGGCATTGCGGCGACTTCTACACCGCCGGGCCGGGGAGTCAGCTCCTGACGCTGAACATCAACGGCGACACCACAATACAGAGCGACCCGGCAGCCCCGCCGGTGCCGGACGGCTTCCAATCGGTGCCGCAGTCGTTGATGCCCCGGATGCAGGTGGGCATCGAGGCCCACTCGTTGATAGACACGGTGCGGGCGATCGGCATCGTGGTGGGCCTGCAGCGAATCAGCGCCGTGCCGCTCTACACCACGGTCACGACCGCGCAGCAGGCGATCGACTCGTCGGACCCCGCGATAGTGATCTCCGCCGACGGGTGGAATCACTCCAATGTCGCGCTTCCGGTGGCTGCCGGGCCGAGCGGGCCCATCACCGTCAATGCCGTCCAATCCGACGGCAAGCCCGCCAAACTCACACTCGACCCAGATCTCCGGTTCGCCTCTCTCCAAGTGGTTTTCAACCGCGGCAGGTCGCTGTTGGTGGCGACATCAAACGGGGCGCCGGGGCAACTCGACGAGTTGCTGCGGTGGCTCAGCGGCGATAACAAGCGCTGGCAACGACTCAAAGGCGCCGCGGTGGTGTCCGCGCCGGGCGGGCAGGACCCGGTGACCGTCGAGCACTCGCCCTCAGCCGGTGGTCCGACCGCGGCGTCGCAGGGGCACTCCGACCTCGGCTGGCTGTGGTGGTTCGGCGCGGGCTGGGTTGCGGTGGCCATCGTCGGCGGCGGGGTGATCCTGTGGCGCACCAGGCGCGAATCACGGCGGCGGCGTTAGCGTCTGCGCATAACGGCGCGTCCCGTGCGGCCGTCCAGCGCGAGACCTGATTCCCACCAACAGGTTTCGCCTACATCGATGACCGACCGCGGGACGTCGACGCGTTCCGGCCAATGATTTCCCGGGCCTGCCGCGTCGCCGCTAGCGGTCCTCCTGCCACAACTGCTCGGTCAGATCCTGGAACGCCGCGAGCACGAACTGGTCGTCGGCGCGCATCGCCGCCGACTTGCTCATCAGGGCGCGCACCACCGAACCGTCCTTGTGCGCCAGTTCGACCACCATGTTCGCCAGGGAATGAACGACGGATAACAACGAATCCGAGGCCGGTGCCTGATGGAAGATCTGGTGGAACTTCAGCTCCAACACCTCTTCCCGGTCATAACCCATCATCTCGGCGAACGCGGCGTTGGAAAACAGGATGGTGCCGTCATTCTCGATCGCCAGCACCGGGATCGGGATCCGCTCGAGCACGACCAGTGCCGGCAGCTGTTTCAGGGTCGTCATCGGCGAGTCACCCTCTTGCCGATTGCGTCGTCGGTCCACCGGCCGATTATGGCGCATAACATAGGCTATACACAGGCCTTCGAGCAGATGCCCGCCCAGGATTGGCGCCGTATTTCGTTTCCCGCTCGCCGAAGGCATCCCTGAACACCTTCGTCGGCCCGCTCGCGCACCGGGTCGGTGATCGGCCGGCGGCGCGCGGTCCGGAGGCGCGCCGACGTCGACATCGGTGACGTCGTGTTAGCGGTGGCACAGAAGATAGCAACGCTATTGACAGCCGCGCTCTCGAGGGTTAGCGTTGCTAGCACCTACGGGAGATGAGGAGTGTGCGCCATGGTCGCCACCGTTTTCGCGGTCGTCGCGGTGCTGGGTACCGGGGTGGTCTACGGCACCGACGTGTTCTGCGCGATGGTGCTGAGGCCCGCGATGGCCCGCATCGACGATCGGGCCCTGCTCGCCGTTGCCGGCAACATCCATCGCTATGGGGATCGACGGATGCCGGTACCCGGCGTGCTCGGCCTGGCGGCGGCGACGATCAGCCTGGCATTCGCCGCGGCGTCCGGCCGCTGGGCGCAAGCCGGCGCGGCCGGCGCCGCCGTCCTCCTGCTGCTGGCGTGGCTGCTGATCTACCTGCGGGTGAGCGCGCCGATCAACCGGCAACTCATCGCAGGCGCGGATCGACCCGAGTTGCCGACCGATGCTCGTGCGCTGCAGCGCAACTGGGACAGAGTGATCACCACCAGGGCCACCCTGCAGGGCCTCGCCGTCGCGGCGCTGTGCCTGGCAATGTCGGTGTGAAGCTGGTGGCGCGCTCGGCTCGCGAGCGGCTAGTCGGCTTGGTAGCGGGGGAAGACCCCGGTCGGCGCCGGGAGCGCCGTGCCGGGGGTCAGCCGTTTGCCTATCGCGTCGAAGCTGCGCTGTTCGGGCGCCTGGCCGAGCAGATCCAAAAGCTTGCCCGCCGATTCGGGCATCACCGGCTGGATCAGCAGCGCCGCGATGCGAACGGCCTCGCAGGTTGTGTAAAGCACTGTCGCGAAACGAGTCTGGTCCGCCGCGGAGTCGCTCTTGCGTAGCACCCACGGCTGCTGGGCGGAGAAATATCGGTTGGCGGCGCCCAGCATCAGCCAGATCGCTTCCAATGCCAAGTGCATGGCCTGCCCGTCGAAGGCGGCGCGCACGCGGTCCAGCAGGCCGTCGGCCGTCGCCAGCAGTTCGGCATCTTCGGCGGTGAATTCACCGGGCGTCGGCACCACCCCGTCCAGGTTCTTGGCCACCATGGACAGCGACCGCTGGGCCAGGTTGCCCAGCTCGTTGGCGAGGTCGGTGTTGATGCGCGTGACGATGGCGTCTTCGCTGTAGCTGCCGTCCTGGCCGAAGGGGACCTCCCGCAACAGGAAATAGCGCAACTGGTCCACGCCGAACGTCTCGGTCAGCGCCACCGGGTCGACGATGTTGCCCACCGACTTGCTCATCTTCTCGCCCCGGTTGAGCAGGAACCCATGCGCGAACACCCGGCGCGGCAGCTCGATCCCGGCCGACATCAGAAACGCCGGCCAGTAGACGGTGTGGAACCGGATGATGTCCTTGCCGATCATGTGCAGGTCGGCGGGCCA
>NZ_LZJB01000495.1:0-7899 GCF_001666895.1 Mycobacterium sp. E3298 | reverse complement strand
CCGCGTCACCAAAGCCAGCATGGAGAACCCGACGCCGAACACCAGCGCCAGCCAGGCGAACACCCGCGAGGGCAGCGCCACCGCCGCCGCGCCGGCGCCGTGGCTGCTGAACAACACGTCCCAGCCCCGCACCGCGCCGGTGTGCGGCAGGATGAACGATCCCAGGAGCACGAAAACCAGGATCGCCACGACGAAGCCGCGTGGGCCCGGGTCGAATCCACGCGCCACCCGGCGTTCGGCGGCCTCGATTTCGGTCCGTAGGGCTTCGAAGTCGGGGTGTTCTTCCATCATCGGGCACATCCAAGGGATTCTGTGGGGTCGGGGGGCGGTCCGACGGCGGGCATGCCGAGGCCGACGCCGCCCGGGCGCTCCCCGGCGGCGTGCGCGTCGCCCGCGCGGGTTCGGCGATGGCTGAGGATGCCGCTGTCGGCGATGAGGTGGTGCGGCGCGGCCTGGGTGAGGACCGCGGTGACGACGTCCCCGGGACGCACCCGGTCGGCCCCGGAGTTGTCCAAGCCGAAGTGCACCAGGCGGCCGTCGCGGGCGCGGCCGGTCATCCGCGCCGTGCGGGTGTCCTTGCGCCCCTCCCCGGCGGCGACCAGCAACTCCACCGTCTGGCCGATCAGCGCGCGATTGCCCTCCAGCGAGATCTGCTCCTGCAGCTCGACCAGCCGCTCGTAGCGTTCCTGCACAACGGCTTTCGGGAGTTGCCCGTCGAGTTCGGCGGCCGGGGTGCCGGGCCGCTTGGAGTACTGGAAGGTGAACGCGGCCGCGAACCGGGCCTGCCGCACCACGTCCAGCGTGGCGGCGAAGTCCTCTTCGGTCTCGCCGGGGAACCCGACGATCAGGTCGGTGGTGATGGCGGCGTGCGGCATGGCCGCGCGGACGCGGTCGATGATGCCGAGGTAGCGCTCGGCGCGGTACGAGCGCCGCATGGCGCGCAGCACCCGGTCGGAGCCAGACTGCAGCGGCATGTGCAGGGCGGGGCAGACATTCGGCGTCTGCGCCATGGCCTCGATGACGTCGTCGGTGAACTCGGCCGGATGCGGGGAGGTGAACCGCACGCGTTCCAGCCCGTCGATGTCGCCGCAGGCCCGCAGCAGCCGCGCGAAGGCGCCGCGATCGCGGGGCAGCGCCGGGTCGGCGAAGGACACCCCGTAGGCGTTGACGTTCTGACCCAGCAGCGTGACTTCGAGTACGCCGTCGTCCACCAGGGCTCTCACCTCGGCCAGGATGTCGGCCGGGCTGCGGTCGACCTCCTTGCCGCGCAGCGCGGGCACGATGCAGAAGGTGCAGCTGTTGTTGCATCCGACCGAGACGGAAACCCAAGCGGCGTAAGCCGATTCGCGTGCGCTTGGCAGCGAGGAGGGAAACTCCCGCAGCGACTCGGCGATTTCCACCTGGGCGGTCTTGTTGTGTCGGGCCCGTTCGAGCAGCGTGGGCAGCGACCCGATGTTGTGCGTGCCGAAGACGACGTCGACCCAGGGCGCCTTGCGCAGCAACGCGTCCCGGTCCTTCTGGGCCAGGCAGCCCCCGACCGCGATCTGCATCTCGGGGTTGCCGCGCTTGCGCGGAGCCAGGTGGCTGAGGTTGCCGTACAGCTTGTTGTCGGCGTTCTCGCGGACGGCGCAGGTGTTGAAGACCACGACGTCGGCGTCCCCAAAATCCGAGCCGTCGGGGGCGCGCCGGTAACCGGCCGTTTCCAGCAGGCCCGCCAGCCGCTCCGAGTCGTGGACGTTCATCTGGCAGCCGTAGGTGCGGACCTGATAGGTGCGCGCACCGGCGCCGTCGGGCGAGCCCGCGGCGTCCTGCACCACCATCGAAGTCACGGGGCCATGGTACGGCGACCCGGCGGTACCCGAGAAACCGCAGCTAGACCCGGCGGCGGTCCCGTTCGGCGGCCAGCTCGGCGAGGACGACCTCGCACGCCAGGTTCTGGCTGTAGCCCCGGCGCGCCAGCATTCCGACCAGCCGGCGGGTCACCCGCGCGTCGTCGCCGTCCAGCGTCTCGCGACGCAACTTGGCCCGCACCAACTCCTCGGCCCGGTCCCGTTCGGCGCCGGCGTCGATCCCGGACAGCGCCGAGGCGATCACGTCCTTGTCGACACCCTGGGTGTGCAATTCGGCGGCCAGGGCGCGCTTGCTCTTGCCGGCCTTCGCCCGGCGCGAGCGCACCCACTGTTCGGCGAAGTCGGCGTCATCGACCAAGCCGACGGTTGCGAGTCGGTCAAGCACGGCGGCGCTGATGTCCTCGGGGTAGCCGCGCTTCGCGAGTTGGCCGTGCAGCTCGGCGCGGGTGCGCGCCCTCACGGTGAGCAGGCGCAGGCACAGGGTCCGCGCCTGCTCCTCGCGAGAGGGCTCAGAAATCGACGGGGGCGGGCAGGACGCTGTCATCGGACAAGCCATCGGTCACAACCGCACCAATGCCAAGCTTTTCCTTGATCTTCTTCTCGATCTCGTTGGCCACGTCGGCGTTCTCCATCAAGAAGGTGCGGGCATTCTCCTTGCCCTGGCCGAGCTGCTCACCCTCGTAGGTGAACCAGGAACCCGACTTGCGGATGAAGCCCTGCTCCACCCCCATGTCGATCAGCGAGCCCTCCCGGCTGATCCCCCTGCCGTAGAGGATGTCGAACTCGGCCTGCTTGAACGGCGGCGACACCTTGTTCTTGACGACCTTGACCCGGGTGCGGTTGCCCACCGCGTTGGTACCGTCCTTGAGGGTCTCGATCCGGCGCACGTCCATGCGCACCGAGGCGTAGAACTTCAAAGCCTTTCCACCCGTGGTGGTTTCGGGGCTGCCGAACATCACCCCGATCTTCTCGCGCAACTGGTTGATGAAGATGGCGGTGGTGCCCGAATTGTTCAGCGCGCCAGTCATTTTCCGTAGCGCCTGGCTCATCAGCCGGGCCTGCAGCCCGACGTGGCTGTCACCCATCTCGCCCTCGAGTTCGGCGCGCGGCACCAGGGCCGCCACCGAGTCGATGACCAGGATGTCCAGCGCGCCGGAGCGGATCAGCATGTCGGCGATCTCGAGGGCCTGCTCCCCCGTGTCGGGCTGGCTGACCAACAGGGAATCGGTGTCGACGCCGAGCTTCTTGGCGTAGTCCGGATCCAGGGCGTGCTCGGCGTCGATGAACGCCGCGACGCCACCGGCGGCCTGGGCGTTGGCCACCGCGTGCAGGGCGACGGTGGTCTTACCCGAGGATTCCGGGCCGTAGATCTCCACGACCCGGCCGCGGGGCAGGCCGCCGATGCCCAGGGCCACGTCCAGTGCGATGGATCCGGTCGGGATGACCGAGATCGGCTGACGCATCTCGTCGCCGAGACGCATCACCGAGCCTTTGCCGTAGCTCTTTTCGATCTGGGCCATCGCCAGCTCGAGAGCCTTCTCGCGGTCGGGGGCTTGCGTCATGGTGCCTCTCCTATGGTTCGGTGTGTTCGGTGACCGATATCGGTCGGTTGGCCGTGACACTAGAGAAGGCCACCGACAAGTTGTCTCGCCGAACGTTCCCCACAGTAGCCGAACACCTGTTCGATTCAAGCGGACACGCCGAAGCCACGCGCGTGTGGCAACATTTGCTACCGAAACGCGCTGACGGGGCCCATGGAGCCTGAGGAAACCGGTGTGAATCCGGTGCGGTCCCGCCACTGTGACCGGGATGCCCTCCCGAGAGCCAGACACTCGCCGTCAGCGCTTCCTCACGACAACTGGGGCGGATTTCCCCGTGAAAGTCTGGTTGCGCATCGATGGACATCTCCGCTGAGCTGGCCGAAATAGCCTCGTATCAAGGGTTTTTCGCGTTCACCGTGGGCGGGACCGCGGCCGGGTGGCACCCGGTCCGGCGGTCCTACGCCGACGGGTTCGCCGACTTGGTCGAGGCCACCGCCCGGCGCTATCGCACGACGGATCTGCGGATCGGCGCCTCGCTGGTTCATCTCGGACACGCCACCCGCCTGTGGTCGCCCGTGCTCGCGTGCGCGCTGGCCCACGGCGTCGTCCCCGACCTGGACGACCTGCAACGCGCCGGCGACGGGGCGCAATTGCGGCTGCCCGCGCCGGCCGGGTTCCCCGCCCGCTCACCGGACACCCTGTACCGGGCGGTGGTGCGCGAGCACATGCAGCCGCTCGCCGCCGGCCTGCGGGTCAAGCTGGCGCCCGCGCTGCTGGCGGGCAACGTGGCGTCGGCGCTGGTCGGCGCCGCCCGGGCCCTCCTGGCGGCGCGACCGGACCTCGACCTGCAGATCGCCGAAACGACCCGTGCGCTGCTGAGCACCGGTGTGCTGGCCGGATCGGGCGTCGTCACCGGCCCGCGCCTGGCCTTCAGGCGCCGCAGTTGTTGCCTCTTCTATCGGCTGCCCGGTGGAACCGTGTGCGGCGACTGCGTCTTCGAGACGCAGCCGCCGGACCGGCCTCGGGCGCCGCGTCGTTTGCCCCCGACGCGCGGGGGTACCTGAGCACCACGCCCACCGAGACATCCCTGCGAGCCCTCGCGTTGATCTGTCGGTACACCTCGCGGGGCTACTGCGGCAGCACCAATACCGACCTACGAATGGGCTGCCCACTCACCACTGGTCGCGCGGCACGTCGAAGTCCACGCACAGGGCCCGCCACACGTCACGGGGCTCGACCCCGTCCTCGATCGCCTGGGCGGCGGTGCGGCCGCCGAAACCGGTCAGCACGTGGTCGGCCAGGACCGAAGAACCGTATGCCGCACCGAATCGCAGGACCACCCGCTCGTTGAATTCCGTTAGCCGCACGCCAGCAAGATACCCACCGGGTGCCGATCGGACACCGGCCGCGTCAGCGCCAGCTGGCCGGCAGGTCGTTGAGGTGATTGGGGCAATAGTCCTGAACGGCCTCGGACATGGTGGTCCGCGCGCGCTGCGCCGACATCCGGGAGCGCAACTGCATGAAGGCGTACTCGGCCGGCGCATAGCCCTGCTCGGCGGCCGCCGGATCGTCCATCAACTGGCACGCCTGCTGCTCGTCGCCGCTGTCGGCGCGGGCGACACCCGAGCTGAACATCAAGGCGAGAAGCAGGCCGCCGGCCGCGATCGATTTCATTGCCGTTGCCCTCCTTTGCGCGACCTTGGCCATCATCCCGTCAGAGCGAGCGCCTCGTGGCACACCCGCACCGGATCGGCCACGCCGGCGATGCTAGCGGCGGCGGTCCGGGCCGCCTGGCGGTATCGGGGCGACGACAGCACCTCGTTGACCGCGGCCACCAACGCCCCGGCGGTCAGCGGCCGCACCAGCAGCCCGCTGCCCTGCCGGACCACCCGGTTGGCGATCTCCCATTGGTCGCCGCCGCCGGGCACCACCACCAGCGGCACCCCCGCCAGCAGCGTCTTGGCCACCATGCCGTGCCCGCCGCCGCAGATGGCCAGGTCGGCGTGCGTCAACAACTCGGCCTGGCTGCCCAGCCCGACCACCGCCCACGGCGGCACCTGCAGATCCGTACCGCCCAGCCGGGAGACCACCAGCCGCGATCCGGCGGGCAGCGTCTCCCCGGGCCGCAGGTGAGCCAGCGCGACCTCGGCCATGCCCTCGGTCCCGGTCGACGCGGTCGACGGCGCCACCACCACCACGGGCCCCGAACCCGCCGGGATGTCCAGCACCCGATCGGTCGGTTCGAAGTGCAGCGGGCCCACCACCACGGCCTCGGACGGCCAGTCCGGCCGCGGCACCTCGAGGGCGGGCAGGGTGGCGATCAGCCGCCGCAGCGGGCCGGGGTCGTGGGCCGGCAGCCCGATCTCGACCCGCACGGCCGCGCGTTGCCGCAGGCCCGCGCGCCACGACCGCGCGGTGAGCGCCCGCATCGTCGCATCGCGGAGCCGGCCGCGGATACCCGTGCCCGGCGCGAGCCCGCTGCCGATCGGCGGCAACCCCTTCGACGGCAAATACAGCGGGTGCGGGTCCAGCTCGATCCACGGGATGCCCAACAGCTCGGCGGCCATCCCGCCGCCGGCGGTGATGACGTCGGAGACCACCAGGTCGGGCGACAGCTCGCGCAGCGCCGGCACGTTCAGGACGGCCATCCGCGCCGCGCGCCGATGAATCCGCGCGCCGGCGTCGACGTCGTCGTCGGTGGCCGCCAGCCCGTCCAGCGGCGCGGCGCCGATGCCTGCGGCGCGGGCGGTGTCAAGCCACTCGGCGCCGGTGAACAGCGTGGGCTCGTCACCGGCCCGGGCGAAGCGTCGGCACAGCGCAATCGCGGGAAACGAGTGCCCGGGATCCGGCCCGGCGACCACGGCGACACGCATCGGCCTTACCCTGCCACAGCGCGCGGCCGCGACGCTCGCCTACGCTGGCGATCATGACCGAGCCGACCGGGACAGCCGTTGCGAACACCCGCACGGTCGAGACCTTCCTGAACGCCCTGCAGGACGCCGATTACGACGCCGCCGACGCGGCACTGGACGACGACCTCGTCTACGAAAATGTCGGGCTGCCGACGATTCGTGGCCGCGCCAGGGCCATGAAGCTGTTTCGCCAGATGGACGGCCGCGCCGCCTTCGAGGTGAAGATCCACCGGATCGCCGCGGACGGCGGCGCGGTGCTCACCGAGCGCACCGACGCCTTGATCTTCGGCCCGCTGCGGCTTCAGTTCTGGGTGTGCGGCGTGTTCGAGGTCCACGACGGACGAATCACGTTGTGGCGCGATTACTTTGACTTTTTCGACATGGTCAAGGCCACCCTTCGCGGCCTGGCGGCGATGGTGGTGCCGTCGTTGAAGGCGACGTTCTAGCTCGCTCCGCGCAGACCGCCGAGTTCGTCGAACGCCTGCGCCCAGCCGACCAGGCGGTCGGTGGCCCCGGTCAGCTCGGCGCGGTAGCGCTGCGAGGCCGCCAACTGGTCGCCGTTGGCGGAGGACACCAATTGCGCTGCGGCGGTGACCATTTCGTTGTATTGGCGAACGCCGGCGCTGAGCTGCGCGGTGAACGCGTTGATGGTAGGCACCAGATACGTTCGCGATGATTCGCTGGACTCGGCCGCCCGCTCCATCGACACCACCTCCGCGGCGGTGGCCGCCATGGCCGCCGAACTCTTGCTGGCCGCCGCGGACAGGTCGCGTATTTCGGCGGTCGGCAGCATCGATCCCCGCTCGATCACGTTCAGCAGCGACAGGAATCCGCGCTCGGAGGCGCCCAGCGCGTACATCGCGGGCCGCGCCGCCGAGCCGGGCGGCGGCAGCCGTCGCACGTTCGCCGGGCGGGGTGTGGGCAGCGGCTCGGAACGCAGCCACCGGTAGCGCAGCAACAGCAGCGTCGCCGGGACGGCCATGATGACCGCGACAGCGCCGGTGATCTCCAAGAGCAGCGCGAACCAGCCCCACGCCGCGAGCAGCATCGTCACCACCGCCCAGAACACACAGCCGACGGCGAAGATCAGGCCCCACCGCAGCGCGCGGCGCCGCCGCCGCAACAGCCGAGCGCGGGGATCCGCTGCGGCGCTGAGCTTTTGGGCCACCAGGTCGGAGAGGTCGGCGGCGGTGGCCAATCCCCGCCCCAGCAACGTGCGCCAGAGCCCGCCCCGTGTCTCGCTCACCGCCCCGACACCCGGGCTACTGGCCAAAGGGCTTCTCGGTGGCCGCGCTCCCGGTCGTCTCCGCGGGCGCGGGCGCCGCCTGCGGGGTGGCCCCGGGGGCAGGCGTCCCACCGGTCGGCAACGCTTCGCCGCGCATCGAGGCGCGGATCTGCTCCAGCCGGGAGTGACCGGCCATCTGCACGCCGGCCTGCTCGACCTCGAGCATGCGGCCCTGCACGGAGCTCTGCGCGAGCTCGGCCGATCCGATCGCGTTGGCGTAGCGGCGTTCGATCTTGTCGCGCACCTCGTCGAGGCTGGGCACGTTGCCGGGCGCGGCGATCTCGCTCATCGAGCGCAGCGAGGCGCTGACC
>NZ_LZJB01000494.1:0-1829 GCF_001666895.1 Mycobacterium sp. E3298 | reverse complement strand
GGTGCGCGATCTGCAGCAGCGGGATGGCGAACGGGTCGACCTCCCAGCCGACGTCGACGCTGCCGACGCGTTCGCCGTCGACCACCAGATCGGCGTGCTCGAGACCCTGCGCGGGCGTCGCCGACGAGCCCTGCGCCCGGACCCACCGCAGGCGCGCGCCCGTGGCAGGCAACTCGTCGGGATCCGGTTCGGGGGCCTCCTCACCGTGCAGCAGCGCGTCGGCGACCTCGTAGACCCGGTCCTCGTCCCATCCGGGTACGTCGCCCCGCGCCTGCAGCACGGCGCGGTTGTCGCCCCGCAGCGCGGCGCCGTCGACGACGACCACCTTGACCCGGTCCAGCCGCCGCAGGGCGCCCGGGTCGAGGAACAGTTGGCCGGCGTTGGCCAGTCCGCGGCCCAACACGGCCGCGAAGGCCTGCCGGCCCGTGTGCGCCGCCCTGGGCACGCCGGCCAGCAGGGCGCCGGCCGCATCCTCGGTGCCGCCGCCGGCCAACAGCGCACCTGCGGCGGCCACCAGCGAGGCGTTGGCGGCTTGGTCGGCGTACTCCTCCACCGGCCCGGCCATCGATCCCTTCGCGGTGTCGATGGCGGCGTCGATGGCACCGCCCACCACCACGTGGGACGCTTCCCCCGCGGCGGCCGCCGCCGAATTATGCCGGGGCGCTTGCGATTTCGGCCCGGCCGACGATATGACGGGGACCACCGGCGCCTGCGGGCGACTGGGCGAGGCCAGCTCCGGTTCGCGTTCCCGCCAGCGCTGGCGATGCGCCGCCGCCTCGGATACCTGCAGGCTGCGTTGCGCCAGATCCAGCAACGGTGTGCCGACCGCCTGCGTCAGCCCGTTGGCCAGCGCGGTGGAGGCGCTGAGCGCGATGTCGGTGCCGACGCGACCCAGCCGCGACTCGAGCACGGCGACGACGCGCGGTTGGTGGTTCAGCAGCGCGGCGGCGGCGCGGGCACTGCGCGGCGCGACCGGGAGCCGGCCCAACCAGCCGGTCACCGCGGCGCCGACGGCCGCCACGTCCATCGCCGCGGCGCTGAACGGGACCAGGATCGCCAACGGGTTTCCCGGATCGGCGAACGGCGCGGTGCGCGGCGCGTCCTTGGACGTGACCAGCCTCAGGTCCGCCGCTACGCCGCAGACCGTGTCCCGGACCCGGTCCAGGACGGCGTCGCCGTCGGCCTCGTTGTCGAATTCGATCACCAACCGACCGAGGGCGCCCTCGACGTGGGCGGAGGCCACTCCCGGAATCCGGCGGACGGGTTCCTCCACCGCCGGCGCGTGCTCATGCCAGCCCGGGAACGGCAGCAACGGATCCAGGTCCAGATGCACCCGCCGCCCGCTCTGCCAGCGAATCGGCGGCGTGACGGCGGGACCGGAACCGTTGGTGGGACCGGTCAATCCGATTGCCCGGCCGGTCGTTTGGGCCATCGACTGCACCACCGGGACGGCCAGTTCGGCGACCGGGCTGGCCAACGTCTGCAGCGCACCCGCGGCGCCCGCCGCGGTGGACACGCCGGCTCGCACCACCTGCGCCGCCCCGTCGGTCATGCCGGCGACGACGCTGGCAACGCCCGGAATCCTCACTCGGTCACCCTTCGATTGCGTCTACCGCGCCTAATGATCCTGGGGCGCAGGGGACCTGTCCACATTTGCCATGGTGGACCCTGCGACCACACCGAGGACTCCGGGGGTTTGGGCCTTCTTTCTCCTGACCGGCGGTGCAGTCGCGTCCCTGCGGACAGGTTACCGGCTGGGCGGAAAACCAAACCTGCTGAACAGGCCGGGGTCCAGGAAGACGGTGATGGTGGCGACCCCGCTGGCGCCG
>NZ_LZJB01000493.1:0-985 GCF_001666895.1 Mycobacterium sp. E3298 | reverse complement strand
TCGCGCTGCTCGTCGGCGTCCACCGCGTCCGCGGTCTGGATGTCGTGACACTTGCTGACCAGCTCGTTCTGGGCGAACTGCAACGCGTATGACTTCGCAATCAAGGGGAACAGCCGGCGCTGGTGCACCAGGTAGTCCATGATGAGCACTTCGGACTCGTCATCGGGCGCGCTGAACTGCTTGCGCTGCAACGCATATCGCGTGGCAATGTCCAGCGCGACGCGGGCGGCGGCGCCGGCGCTGCCGCCCACCGTGATCCGTCCGCGCACCAATGTGCCCAGCATGGTGAAGAACCGGCGGTTGGTGTTCTCGATCGGCGAGGTGTAGGTGCCGTCCGGCGCCACGTCGCCGTATTTGTTGAGCAGGTTCACCCGCGGGACCCGGACGTGGTCGAACACGATGCGACCGTTGTCCACGCCGGGGAGGCCGCCCTTGTACTCGCAGTCCGACGTCGTCACGCCGGGCAGGTCGTTGCCCTCCGCGTCGCGAATCGGCACCAGCACGCAGTGCACGCCGTGGTTGACCGGTTCGCCGTCCTCCGTCGTGATCAGCTGGGCGAATACCGCTGCCATGGTGGCCGTTTCGGCCGCCCCGCCGATGTAGTCCTTACGGGCGGTGGGCGTCGGAGAGTCGATGATGAATTCCTCCGTGGCCGGGTCGTAGGTCGCGGTGGTCTCCAACGACTGAACGTCGCTGCCGTGTCCGGTCTCGGTCATCGCAAAGCAGCCCCGCAATTCGAGGCTGATGATCTTCTTCACGTACGCCTCGTGGTGGCGCTCGGTGCCCAGATTTTCGACGGCACCGCCGAACAACCCCCACTGGACGCCGGCCTTCACCATCAGCGACAGATCCGACATGGCGAGCATCTCGATCATCGTGATCGCCGCACCGATGTCGCCGGTGCCGCCGTGCTCCTTGCGGAAGTTGTCGGCGGCGGCACCGAAGGCGGCCATGATCCTCATCTGCTCGGCCACCTTGGTGCGCG
>NZ_LZJB01000492.1:0-1854 GCF_001666895.1 Mycobacterium sp. E3298 | reverse complement strand
CCAGCTCGGTGGCGCGGACAACGCTACGCGCGTGGCCCTGCTCACCGGTTCGATGACCGCGGCGCAGAAGAAGCAAGTCCGCGACGAGGTGGCGAGCGGCCAGGCCGGGATCGTCGTGGGCACCCATGCGCTGTTGCAGGACGCGGTGGAATTCCACAACCTGGGCATGGTGGTGGTCGACGAGCAACACCGGTTCGGGGTCGAACAGCGAGACCAGTTGCGGGCCAAGGCCCGTCCCGGTGTGACCCCGCACCTGCTGGTGATGACGGCGACGCCGATACCGCGCACGGTCGCATTGACCGTCTACGGCGACCTGGAAACCTCGACGCTGCGCGAACTTCCGCGCGGACGCCAGCCGATCACCAGCAACGTGATCTTCGTCAGGGACAAGCCCGCCTGGCTCGACCGGGCCTGGCAGCGCATCACCGAAGAGGTGACCGCCGGCCGGCAGGCCTATGTGGTGGCGCCCCGGATCGACGAGACCGACGAGCCGGAGAAGCAGGATCAGGACGCGAGACCGTCGGAGACGGCCGAGGGACTCTACGCGCGGCTGCGTGCACGCGAGCTGGCGAACCTGCGCCTCGGGCTGATGCACGGCCGGCTGTCCGCCGAGGAGAAGGACGCCGCGATGGCGGCGTTTCGCGCCGGTGAGACCGATGTACTGGTGTGCACCACGGTGATCGAAGTGGGCGTCGACGTCCCCAACGCCACGGTGATGCTGGTGATGGATGCCGACCGGTTCGGCATCAGCCAGCTGCATCAGCTGCGCGGCCGCATCGGCCGCGGCCGGCACCCGAGTCTGTGCCTGCTGGCCACCTGGGTCTCGCCGGGGTCGCCCGCGGGCCGACGGCTCTCGGCCGTGGCCGCGACCCAGGACGGGTTCGCGCTCGCCGACCTGGACCTCAAGGAGCGCCGGGAAGGAGACGTCTTGGGCCGCAATCAGTCCGGCCGCGCGATCAACCTGCGCCTACTCTCGCTGGCCGACCACCGCGACGTCATCGAGGCCGCGCGCGACTTCTGCGTCCGAACCTACGACGAAAATCCGGCCAGCCCCGAATTGGCCTTGCTGGCAGCGCCTTTCGTCACCACCGACCGGATCGAATACCTGGACAAGTCGTGACCGCCGGCGACGATGCAGAGCGAAGCGATGAGGAGGAGCGGCGCTTGTGAACCGCAAAGTGCTGCTGTGGTTGTCCGCGGCCGCCGCGCTCGCCCTGCTGGTGGCCTACCAGACGGTCGGATCCTCGACGGCCAGGCACGCGGACGAATACGCCGCGCGCGCCGACGTT
Organism: Mycobacterium sp. E3298; assembly: GCF_001666895.1. Taxonomy (NCBI): domain Bacteria; kingdom Bacillati; phylum Actinomycetota; class Actinomycetes; order Mycobacteriales; family Mycobacteriaceae; genus Mycobacterium; species Mycobacterium sp. E3298. The sequence goes on along the minus strand of NZ_LZJB01000492.1, from coordinate 565 downwards.
CCGACCGTGCAACCGGGCGCCGACGTGCTCGCGGGTATCGCGGTGCTGCCGCTGCGGGCGCACCGGTACGACTACCGCAGGGCGGCGTTCGGCGACGCGTGGGACGACGACAACGACGCCCCGCTGGGCCACAACGGCTGCGACACCCGCGACGACATCCTCAACCGCGACCTCGTGGACAAGACCTACGTGTCGACCAAGCGGTGTCCGGACGCGGTGGCCACCGGCACCCTGCACGACCCGTACACCAACAAGACGATCGCCTTCCAGCGGGGCGCCAAGGTCGGCGAGGCGGTGCAGATCGATCACATCGTCCCGCTGGCCTACGCCTGGGACATGGGCGCCTACAACTGGCCGGACGGGGAGCGGCTGCGGTTCGCCAACGATCCGGCCAACCTGCTGGCCGTCGACGGGCAGGCCAATCAGGACAAGGGCGACGCCTCGCCGGCGCAGTGGATGCCGCCGAACGCGGCGTTCGCCTGCCAGTACGCAATGCAGTTCATCGCCGTGCTGCGCGGCTACGCGCTGCCGGTGGACCAGGCGTCGACCGGTGTGCTCCGCCAGG
>NZ_LZJB01000491.1:0-17719 GCF_001666895.1 Mycobacterium sp. E3298 | reverse complement strand
CGTCCGGCGTGTCGGCGGACAGGCCCTGGGCTGGGGCCCGTTGTGCTCCCATGGCCGCTTACGGTAGTCGCAGACCAGGCCCCCTGACCAGACGGAGCGCGACGAAGGCGGGGGCGCGGCGACATCTGGACGCACCGCCGCCGCCGGATTGTGCCAACCTTGGTCTGTGGCTAGCCCTGTTTCTCAAACGCCGGTCTGCGTGCTCGGGCTGGGGCTGATCGGAGGCTCGATCATGCGGGCCGCCACGGCGGCGGGCCGGGAAGTCTTCGGCTACAACCGGTCGGTGGAGGGCGCGAAGGTGGCCGCCGCCGACGGTTTCGACGCCACCACCGATCTCACGGCGACGCTGACCCGCGCCGCGGACACCGGCGCGCTGATCGTCCTGGCGGTGCCCATGCCGGCGCTGGCCGGCATGCTCTCCCACATCGGCGAACTGGCCCCGGCCTGCCCGTTGACCGACGTCACCAGCGTGAAGGGGGCGGTGCTCGACGAGGTCGTCTCCGCGGGTCTTCAGGAACGTTTCGTCGGGGGCCACCCGATGGCGGGTACCGCCCACTCGGGTTGGGCCGCCGGCCACCCCGGCCTGTTCACCCGGGCGCCGTGGGTAATCAGCGTGGACGACCACGTCGACCCCGTTGTGTGGTCGATGGTGATGACGCTGGCGCTGGATTGCGGCGCGGTGGTGGTGCCGGCCAGGTCCGACGACCACGACGCCGCAGCGGCCGCCATCTCGCACCTGCCGCACCTGCTCGCCGAGGCCCTCGCGGTCATCGCCGGGGAGGTGCCGCTGGCGTTCGCGCTGGCCGCCGGGTCGTTCCGCGACGGGACGCGGGTCGCGGCAACCGCCCCCGACCTGGTGCGGGCGATGTGCGAGGGGAACACCGACCAGCTCATACCGGCTGCCGACCGGGTCATCGAGCTCCTGAGCCGGGCCCGCGAGTCGCTGGCCGCGAACAATACGGTGGCCGAACTCGTCGAGGCCGGCCACGCCGCCCGGACGCGTTACGACAGCTTCCCGCGTTCGGACATCTTCCACGTCATCATCGGCGCCGAGAACTGGCGCGAGGAATTGGCCGCCGCCGGCCGGGCGGGCGGGGTGATCAGATCCGCTCTGCCAAGCCTGGATAGTCGACGATGAACCCCTCTTCGTCGACACTGACGACGGTGTCGGCGACCGGGGAGCGCAGCTTGATGCCTTCTGTGCCGCCGGAGCTCGTGTAGCTCACGATGTCCGGCGTGATGGACATGTCGGGCAGGTTGACGTAGACCACCGGCAGGGTCACCGAGTCCGCCTGTTCATGCAAGCCGCGCCGCCGGATGGGCAACGCGTTGAAGAACGGGCTGAACACCACGTCGCAGTCGAGGGCGCCGTTGTACGCCGCGCGGTGCTCGCCCTGATGGTCGGTGACCAGCCACATGTTCTCTTCGTCGCGGGCGATGGACAACACCCGTTCGCGTTCGGCCAGCGTGACCGTCATGCCGAGGCGCTTGGTGGCGCCGGTCTCGTCGGTCTGCAGGTCGTAGTAGGCGCCGAACGCCGGGTTGGTTTCGGTGGCGGCCGCGACGATGCGGCCATTGGCCTTGATCCTCTTGCCGGACACCTGGATTCGTACCGATTCCATCCGCGATACGTCCTGTGCACGCCAAGTGAGCATCGCCTGCCACACGCGCCGAGTCGAATCAGAGGAATCTGCGTTCACTCACCTACCGTAAATCGTGCCCGCGATGCGCGAGGGAAGTGTCCGATAAGTGTGGCGCAGTCGACCGGTGCCCGGCATCGAGACCCACACCGCCAACGCCAGCAGCCCGTCGAGCGCGAGCGCCAAGGCGGCCACCATCAAGGCACCGACCAGGGCGAGGTGGAACTCGCGCTCCTTGATTCCGTCGATGAGGTAGCGGCCGAGCCCGCCGAGGCTGGCGTAGGCCGCAACCGTCGCGGTGGCGACCACCTGCAGCGTCGCGTTGCGCAACCCGCCCAGGATCAACGGCAGCGCGTTGCGCGCCTCCACCCACAGCACCCGGGCCTCCGTCATGCCCATCGCGCGCGCGGCGTCGACCACGGTCGGCTCGACGTTGGCGATGCCCGCATAGGTGCCGGCCAGCAGTGCCGGCACCCCCAGCAGCATCAGCGCGACCAGGGGCGGCCCGAGGCCCAGCCCGAACAGCAGCGTGCCGAGCAAGAGCACACCGAGGGTCGGCAGTGCGCGGAGCCCGTTGACCGCACCCACCACCAGCAGGGTGCCCCGACCGGTGTGCCCGATGACGAGCCCGACGGGGACAGCGATCAGGGCAGAGGCGCCGACCGCGACGGCCGTGTACTCCAGATGCTCCAGGATGCGCGCCGCGAGCCCGACCGGACCCGTCCAGTTGTCGGCGGTCAGCAGAAAGGAGACGGCCCGCGCCACGAAGTTCATCGCGCGCCCCCCACGATCGGGGCGACCACCGACCGCCGGCGCGGCGGTCGCCCGGCGCGTTCCCACGGCGTGATCAGCCGGCCCGCCACCATGATCAGGGCGTCGATGACGACCGCCAGCGCGAAGAGCGCGATGATGCCGGCCAGGATCTGGTCGCTCTTGTTGGTCTGATAGCCCTCGGTGAACCACGTGCCCAGGCCGCCGATGCCGATCACCGAGCCCACCGAGACCATCGCGATGTTGGTGACCACCACCACCCGCAACCCGGCCACCAGGACCGGAATGGACAGCGGCAGTTCGACTTTCAGCAAGCGGCTCAGCGGCGGGTAGCCGACCGCGGTGGCGGCGTCGCGCACCTGCGCCGGCACCGCGTCGAGCGCCTCGAGGACCGCCCGCACCAGCAGCGCCGCGGTGTATGCGGTCAGTGCGACCAGCACGTTGGCCTCGTCGAGGATGCGGGTCCCGATGATCATCGGCAAGACCACGAACAGAGCCAGTGACGGGATGGTGAACACGACGCTCGCGGTCGCCGTCGTCAGCCGGCGCGCAACCGGCGCGCGCTGCACCGTCGCGCCCAGGGGGACGGCGATCACCAATCCGATCAGCACCGGCACCAACGACAGCCGCAGATGAATGATCGTCAAGGCCCAGGCATCGTCGAGGTGGGTGAGCAGGTAGTGCATGCGTCACCCCCGCCGCCGGGCTTCCGCCGCGGCCAGCACGTCACCGGCCAGCACGCCGCCGATCACCCTGCCGCCGTCGTCCACGGCGACGCCCACGCCCGACGGTGAGGACAGCGCCGCATCGAGCGCGTGGCTGAGATTCCCCCCGGGACGAAACAGCGAGCCGACGCCGCTCATGCTGTCCGACAGCGACGCGCCGGCCCGATGCCGGCGCAGGCCGTCGCTGTCGATCCACCCCATCGGTGCGTGCGCGCCGTCCACCACCACCGCCCACTCGTCGGCGACGGTCTCGGGAAGATCGGCCGCGGGGATGCACCGCACGCCGTGCAGCGGCAGGCCGGCCGCGTCGATGAGTTGCAACCAACGATAGCCGCGGCCAAGGCCGATGAACCTCGCGACGAAGTCGTTGGCAGGCCGCGACAGCAAGCGCGCGGGTTCGTCGTACTGCTGCAGCGTGCCGGCCCGGAAGACGGCCACCCGGTCGGCCAGCTTGAGCGCTTCGTCGATGTCGTGCGTGACGAACACAACCGTCTTGCGCAATTCGCTTTGCAGACGCAGGATTTCGTTTTGCAGGTCAAGGCGTACCACCGGGTCGACCGCCGAGAACGGCTCGTCCATCAACAAAATCGGCGGGTCGGCGGCCAGTGCACGCGCCACGCCGACGCGTTGTTGCTCACCGCCGGACAGCTGCGCGGGGTAGCGGGTGGCCAGCTTGGTGTCCAGTCCGACGCGTTCGAGCACCCCGTAGGCGGCGGCACGGGCCGCCCGCCGCGACTGTCCCTTCAGCACCGGAACCGTTGCGACGTTGTCGATCACCCGCAGGTGCGGCATCAGTCCGGCGTGCTGCATCACGTAGCCGATCCCGAGGCGCAGCCTCACCGGGTCGAGCGTGGACACGTCCACCCCGTCCACGGTGATGGTGCCGGACGTCGGCTCGATCATGCGGTTGACCATGCGCAGCGCGGTGGTCTTGCCGCTGCCCGACGAACCGACGAAGACGGTCAACTTCCCGGTGGGGATCACCAGACTGAGCTGGTCCACCGCGGTGGTCCCGTCGGCGAATGCCTTGCTGACGTTGTCGAAAACGATCATTGGCCCACCGGATGGTCGAAGCCGTTGTCCCGCAACCAGTTCCGCGCGGCCTGGTCGGGGTCGATACCAGAGTTTCCCGCCACCGCGGCATTGAGCCCCGCCACCCCGGCGGTGGTCAGCTTCCCCGACACGGCGTCCAGCACCTGCTTGAGCCGGTCCGACTTCTTCTGCGAATTGACCAGCGGCACAATGTTGCCGGCGATGAAGTTGTGCTCCGGGTCCTCCAGCACCACCAGACGGTTCTGCGGGATGGCCGGTGACGTGGTGAAGATGTTGGCGGCGTTGACCCTCCCTTCCAGCAGGGCGCGCACCGTCACCGCGCCGCCGCCGTCGTTGATGGCGACGAAGTTACCGGGCCCGATGTCGAGCCCGTATTTCTGCCGCAGCCCCGGCAGGCCGGCCGGGCGGTTGGCGAACGCGGAGGGCGCCCCGAATCTCACGTCCGGCGAATGTGCCGCCAGGTCGGCGATTGTCTTCAGCTTCCACGAATTAGCGGTCGAGTCGGTCACGGTCACGGTGTCGGTGTCGGCGGCAGGCGACGGGGTGAGGACGGCGAGGTCGCCGGGAAGTTTGCGGTCGAGCTCCAGCTCGACGGCGTCGAGCATGGTCGCCGTCGACTCGGGCTCGAAGTAGAGCAGCAGGTTGCCGATGTACTCGGGCACCAGGTCGATGGAATGGTCTTTGAGCGCGGGTATGTAGGTCTCCCGGCTGCCGATCCCCATCCGCCGGCCGACCTCGAAGCCGTTGGCCTGCAACGCTTGTGCGTATATCTCGGCGATGATCTGCGACTCCGGGAAATCGGCGGATCCCACCACGATCGATTTCGGGCTGCGGACCTCCGCGCCGAGCGGGTCGGGGCTGCTGCACGCCGCGAGAACGCCGATCGCCGTGACCAACACCGCCGCTTGCACGATCGCGCGGAGCGCGCGCGACGGCATCCTCATACCGCCGACAGTAACGTCAGAACCCGCCCCGCGCCGGGACGAAGCGGGCCGGCTGCGCGGAGTGGTTTCATTCTGCGCCGGATCGGACAAAGATGACCCTATGAGCAGCCCCAACCCTGCCTCGCCCACCCAGCCGCCCGCCAAGCCCGCCGCGGCGCCCAAGTCCGGCGCGGCGCCCAAGGAGCCTGCCATCGGGTTCACCCGCGCCGGTGCGCTGTGGTCGTCCCTGATCGCCGGGTTCCTGATCCTGATCTTGTTACTGATTTTCATCACCCAGAACACGACCTCCACGCCGTTCCAGTTCTTGGGCTGGCATTGGAGCCTGCCGCTGGGGGTGGCCATTTTGCTCGCCGCCGTGGTCGGCGGGCTGATCACGGTGGCCGTCGGCACCGCGCGCATCCTGCAGCTGCGCCGCGCCGCCAAGAAGCACCACGCCGCCGCGTCGCGGTAGGCGGCAGCGCGCCATCGCTTATGCGTCCTGGGCTTCGGCCGCGCGCCCCGGGCGGGAAAACGCGCGATTTCGCGCCGTTACCTCACACTCGAAGCCGTGGTCGCACACTCAGCCCGGCAGCTTGGCCAGCTCGGCCAGCCCGCGCGAAATCAGGGGCGCGACGACCTCCGGCATGTGGTCGGAGTCCATCCCGCGAGCCTGATCCGACATCCGCCTGCGGAAGTCGATCCCGGCGGCGATGATGGCGAGCTTGAAGTAAGCCAGCGCCATGTAAAACTCCCAATGCGCCAGCGGCAGACCGGCGACCAGCGAATAGCGATCGGCCAGCTCGTCGGCCGTCGGCAACAGCGGTGACGTCCAGGCGGCCTGCGCGTTGACGATCAGGTCCAGCGCGGGGTCTCGGTACACGCACATCAACGCCGCGTCGGAGAGCGGGTCCCCGAGGGTGGACAGCTCCCAGTCGACGACGGCGCGAACCTTCGTCGGGTCGTCGGCGTCCAGGATCGTGTTGTCGATCCGGTAGTCGCCGTGCACGATCGAGGTCCGGCTCTGCTGCGGGATGGCGTCCTGCAGACCGGAGTGCAGGCGCTCGACGTCGGCGTCGCGGCGGTCGTCGGGCAGCCGCACCAGCGCCCATTGCGAACCCCACCGCCGCACCTGCCGCTCGAGATAACCATTGGGCTTGCCGAAGTCGGCCAGGCCCACGGCCGCGGGGTCGACGGAGTGGAGGTCGACGAGGACCCGGATCAGCGAGTCGACACAGCCCTCGATGACGGTGTGGCTGAACGCTTCGAGCTGGGCGCGGCGGCGCACCACCTGGCCGGCAACGAATTCGACGATCTGGAACGGCGCCCCCAGCACCGACTCGTCCTGGCACAGCGCGATCGCGCGCGCCACCGGAACCGGGGTGTCACGCAGCGCGGCGACCACCCGGTACTCGCGGGCCATGTCATGCGCCGACGGGGTCAGGCCGTGCAGCGGCGGGCGCCGCACCAGCCAGCTGGTCGCGTCATCGTAGACGCGGAACGTCAGATTGGAGCGGCCGCCGGAGATGAAGTCCGCGCGCAACTCGCCGTCACGCCCGATGCCCAGCGAACGCAGGTAGGAGTCCAGCGAGGCCAGGTCGAGGCCTTCGAGTTGGTCAGCTGAAGTCACCGGACTTGTTTACCACCTCTGATTTCGTGGCAGCAGGTCCCACACGTGCTCGACACCGTTGACCCCAGCGACCGTCGCCTCACCTGATCGCGAGAACAGTAGCCGGGTGACCGAGGCGTAGTCGACCGGGAACGACAACAGCCGGGACGTGCCCAGGATCTGGTGCAACAGCACGTTGATCACCCCGCCGTGGCTGAACACCGCAACGGTGTCCTCGGGGGCGACGGAGGCGACGAGGTCGTCGACCGCCGCGCGCACCCGGGCGAGAAACGCGTCCTCGTCGACCGCGCTGGGCAGGTGCCCCTGCGCCAGCCGCGCCCACTCTTCGGGCATCTCCTCGCGGATCTGCTCGACGGGGATGTAGAGCGGAAGGTCGCGGTCGTATTCGGCGAATCGGTCGTCGATTTCGACGGTCAGCTCGCGCGCCGCCGCGACCGGCTCGGCGGTCTGGATGGCGCGCCGCTGCGGGCTGCTCACCACCCGGGAAATGGGAAACCTGTCCAGCGCCTTGGGTAGTCGCTCGATCTGAGCCAATCCCTCGTCCGACAGGTCCGGGTCTGAGCCCTCGCCGTGTTCGCTGCGCAGCGGCAGCGCGTGCCGGACCAGAAGCAATTGCATGGGTGTCTTCCTGTCTGTGGTTGCGCGCGACGTGTTCATTCAAAGCATGCGGACTCGCCCCCGCAAAATAGGGCTCAGGGAAGGCCGATCTCGAGGAGGAAAAATGACCGAGCCGAGCATGGATTGGGACACCGCGTACCGGCAGGACACGCCACCGCCGTGGAGCATCGGCCGGCCGCAGCCCGAGCTGGCGAGGCTGATCGACGAAGGCAGAATCCGCAGCGACGTGCTGGACGCCGGGTGCGGCCACGCCGCCCTGTCGCTGGCGCTGGCCGAGCGCGGCTTCACCGTCGTCGGCCTGGACAGCAGCGCGACCGCGATCGAGGCCGCTTCGGTGGCGGCGGCGGAACGCGGCCTGGCCACGGCGACCTTCGCGCAGGCCGATGTCACGAATTTCCGCGGCTACGACGGCCGCTTCAACACCATCCTGGACAGCGGGCTGTTTCACGCGCTGCCGCCGGAGAAGCGCCAGGACTACCTGCAGTCGATCCTCCGGTCGGCCGCCCCGGGAGCGGCGCTCTACATCCTGGCCTTCGCCGCCGGGGCCCTGGGCGACGCCAACCAGGGCGGCGGGCCGCGGGGCTTCGACGAGGAGGAGTTGCGCGAGGCCGTCTCGACGCTCTGGCGGATCGACGATCTGCGGCCGGCGCACGTGTACGGCAACGCGCCCGAGTCCTCCGACGGCCCGCTGGCACACCTCGATCGCGACGGCGAGGGCCACTTCCTGGCCCCCGGATTCCTGGTCAGCGCACGCAAGCAGGACTGAGCCGAAAGCGAGGCGCGGGCGCGAGAGAATGCTATTCTCCGCACGGAGAGTGGAGTGTGCGGATGACGACGGTAGATCAGTCCGGGCTGGATGCGGCCGTGCTTGCCCGCTGGCTCGATGCGAACGGCGCACCGGGGAACGGTGAAGAACCGCGCGTAGAGCAACTGAAGGGCGGGTCCCAGAACACGCTGTGCCTACTCGTCCGCGGTGGCCAGCGGATGGTGTTGCGGATGCCAGGCGCCCGCGCCGACGCCGCCCGCATCAACGGCTTGCTCCGCGAGATCCGCTTGGTGCGAGCACTGTCCGGCACCGACGTCCCGCACGCGGCGCTGATCGCCGCCGACGAGACCGGCACCGTGCTGGGCATGCCGTTCTACGTCATGCAGGCCATCGACGGGTGGAGTCCGATGGACGGCGGCTGGCAGCCGCCGTTCGACACCGACTTGACGGCCCGGCGCGGCCTGGCCTTCCAGTTGGTCGAGGGCGCCGCCAAGCTGGGCCGGGTGGACTGGCGGGCCCAGGGCCTCGACGGCTTCGGTCGGCCGGACGGGTTCCACGAGCGGCAGGTCGATCGCTGGCTGACCTTCCTCGACGCGTACAAGGTGCGCGACCTTCCCGGGCTCGACGAGGCCGCCGACTGGCTGCGCAACAACCGGCCCTCGCACTACCGGCCGGGAATCATGCACGGCGACTACCAGTTCGCCAACGTGATGTTCGCCCACGGGGAGCCGGCGCGACTGGCCGCGATCGTGGACTGGGAGATGACCACCGTCGGCGACCCGCTGCTCGATCTGGCGTGGTGCCTGCTGGGCTACGACGGCGAAGAGCCCCGGGCCGACGGGTTCTATTTGGACATGGCCGGCATGCCCACGCGCAGCGAGCTGTTGGGGCACTACGAGGCGATCAGCGGCCTGTCCACCGACAACATCGACTACTACCTGGTACTGGCCAACTGGAAACTCGGCATCGTGCTGGAAAAGACTTACGCTGCGGGGGTGCGCACCGGGAAGGTCGATCCCAAGATCCAGGACGCCTTCGGGGCGATGATCCCGCAACTGATCGCCACGGCCGCCGACCTCGCGCGGTCACTGCCGTCCGGGGGCCGCTGAAATGGGTTACGCCGACCGGCTTTTCGATCTCACCGATCGGGTCGTGCTGGTCACCGGCGGTAGTCGCGGGCTGGGGCGCGAGATGGCCTTCGCGGCGGCCCGCTGCGGCGCCGACGTCGTGGTCGCGAGCCGCAACATGGACAACTGCATGGCCACGGCCAAGGAAATCGAGGCCGAAACCGGGCGCTCGGCCCTGCCGTATCAGGTCCACGTCGGTCGCTGGGATCAGCTCGACGGATTGGTCGAGGCAACCTACGACCGGTTCGGCAAGGTCGACACGCTGATCAACAACGCCGGCATGTCACCGCTGTACGACAAGCTGACCGACGTCACCGAGAAACTGTTCGACGCGGTGGTCAACCTGAACCTCAAGGGCCCGTTCCGGTTGTCGGCCTTGGTGGGCGAGCGGATGGTGGCGGCCGGCCGCGGGTCGATCATCAACGTGAGCACGGCCGGCTCGTTGCGACCGACGCCCGACATCGTCCCCTACGCCGCAGCCAAGGCCGGGCTCAACGCCATGACCGAGGCGCTGGCGAAGGCGTTCGGGCCGTCGGTGCGGGTCAACACCCTGATGGCCGGCCCGTTCCTGACCGACGTGAGCAAGGCATGGAACCTCGACGCGGCGCCCGGCAAGCCGTTCGGGCACCTCGCGCTGCAGCGCGCCGGAGATCCGGCCGAAATCGTCGGTGCCGCTTTGTTTCTGGCGTCCGACGCGTCCAGCTTCACCACCGGCTCGATCCTGCGCGCCGACGGTGGAATTCCCTGACGCGCGGCGATCGCGAGCGCGGCGCCGCCGGGCGCGGCGGGTCGCCGCCGATGAGCGCGGCGATCGCAAGCGCGGCGCCGCCGGGCCCGGCGGGTCGCCGCCGATGAGAGAGTAGGAGATTCGAATGTCTTGGGACTTCTCCACCGAACCGGAGTTTCAGGAGAAAATCGACTGGGTCCGAGAGTTCGTCCGCCACGAGGTGGAACCCCTCGAGGTGCTCTTCCCCGGCTGCGAGTTCCTGCCGCTCGACGACGAGCGCCGCCGCATCGTCGATCCGCTCAAGCAGCAGGTTCGCGACCAAGGCCTGTGGGCGCCGCATCTGGGCCCCGAACTGGGCGGGCAGGGATTCGGCGCGGTCAAGCTGACCTTGATCAACGAGATTCTGGGCCGCAGCCCGTGGGCGCCGATCGTGTTCGGCACGCAGGCGCCCGATACCGGCAACGCCGAGATCATCGCCCGCTTCGGAACCCAGGGCCAAAAGGACCGCTACCTCGCCGGGCTGCTGTCCGGGGAGATCTTCTCGTGTTTCTCGATGACCGAGCCGCAGGGCGGCGCGGATCCGCGCGTCTTCCGGACCCGCGCCTTCCGCGACGGCGACGACTGGGTGATCACCGGTCGAAAGTACTTCTCTTCCAACGCCTCCGTCGCCTCCTTCTTCATCGTCGTCGCGATCACCGACCCGGACGTGCCCGTGCACCGCGGCGCCTCGACGTTCCTGGTACCCGCCGACACCGAAGGCCTCACCATCGAGGCCACCCATCACCTGGTCGGCGCGCTACCGCACGAGCCCGGGCACTCGCTGGTCCACTACGACGGGGTGCGGGTGCCGGCGGACGCGATGCTGGGCGAACCCGGTCAGGGCTTCATGATCCTGCAGACCCGGCTGGCCGGCGGGCGGCTGCATCACGCGATGCGCTCGATCGGGGTCGCCCAACGGGCGGTGGAGATGATGGCCCGGCGCGCGAAAAGCCGCTTCACCCAGGGCAGTTCGCTGGCGGACAAGCAATTGGTGCAGGCGTTCATCGCCGACTCCTACACCGAGCTGATGCCCTTCCGGCTGGCGGTGCTGCACGCGGCATGGCTTATCGACACCGCCGGGGAGCACGCGGCCCGCGCCGAAATCGGCGCCTGCAAGATCCTGGCGTCGCAAGTGCTGAAATCGATTGGGCTGCGCGCGATCCAGGTGCACGGTGCACTCGGCACCACCGATCAGCTGCCACTGGTCAACGTGCTGCTCGGCGGGGTGGCACTGGGCCTGGCAGACGGACCGACCGAAGCCCACAAGGTCAACCTGGCCCGGCTGCTACTCAAGGGATACGAGGCCGAGGACGCTGAGTGGCCGAGCGAACTGCTCGACATCCGCCGGGAGGCCGCGCGCACCAAGTACGGCGACCGGATCGATCGGGTTCCGGCGCTGCCCGATAAGCCGTGAGCAGCAGGGTGACGGCGGCCGTCGAGCGGGCGCTCGACGAGCGGCAGCGGGAGGCGACCGAAGAGGTGGAGCGGATCCTGGCCGCCGCCGTCCGCGTCATGGAACGGGTTGCGCCCGAACCGCCGCGGGTGAGTGACATCGTCGCCGAGGCCGGCTCGTCGAACAAGGCGTTCTACCGCTATTTCGCCGGCAAGGACGACCTGATCCTGGCCGTCATGGAGCGCGGGGTCGCCATCGTCGTGTCCTACCTCGAGCACCAGATGGCCAAGGAGCGCGAGCCCCGCGACCAGGTCGCCCGCTGGATCGAGGGCACGCTCGCGCAGGTGGCCGACCCGCAGCTGATCAGCATGAGCCGGGCGGCCGCCGGCCAGATGTCGGCCGGTGCGAACTGGCGCGCGGCGGATCAGGAGATGATGCGGCCGCTGCGGGATCTCCTCGTCGAACCCGTTGCGGCGCTGGGCAGCAAGGATGTCGAGCGCGATGTCGAGGCCGTGTTCAGCTGCACCGTCGCGACGATGCGCCGCTACCTGGGGTCAGGCGACCGGCCGGGTCCGCCCGACATTGCACACCTGGTGGAGTTCTGCCTACGCGGTCTGGGGGTTTGATGCGCGCCGTTGTCTGTCGTTCCTACGGCACTCCGGAAGATCTGGTACTCGAGGACGTGGACGAGCCGGTGCCAGGCCCCGGGCAGCTGCTGGTGCGGGTGCACGCCGCGGCGGTCAACTTCCCCGACGTGCTGTTCATCGCCGGCAAGTATCAGGTCAAGATTCCGCCGCCGTTCATCCCGGGCAATGAGGTCGCCGGCGAGGTGATCGCCGCCGGTGCGGGCGCCCGTTTCGAGCCTGGACAGCGGGTGTCCGGCACCACTTTTGGGGCGTTCGCCGAACAGGCGCTGCTGGACGCGAACCAGGCCGCGCTGATCCCCGAGGACGTCGACTTCGGGTCGGCCGCCGCCTTCGGGGTGACCTACCGCACCGCCTATCACGCGCTGCGCTCGACCGCCGCGGTGACAGAAGGGGATTGGGTCGTCGTGCTGGGCGCCGCGGGCGGCGTCGGGCTGGCCGCGGTGGACCTGGCCGTCGCCATGAAGGCACGGGTGCTGGCCGCCGCATCGAGCCCCGAGAAACTCGAGCTGTGCCGGCGTCGCGGCGCCGAGGCGACCGTCGACTACGACCGGGAGGACCTCAAGTCGCGCATCCGCGAGTTGACCGGCGACAGCGCCCGGGCGGTGCTCGACCCCGTCGGCGGGCCGTACGCGGAGCCGGCGCTGCGCGGGCTGGCGCGTGGCGGCACCTTCGTCACCCTGGGCTACGCCGCGGGGACGATCCCGGCGATCCCGCTGAACCTCGTTCTGCTCAAGGACATCTGCGTCCGCGGCATGGAGATCCGCACCTTCGCGACCGACCACCCCGAGGAGTCCGCCCGGGACTTGCGCGAACTATCGGAGATGTTCGCCGCCGGCACGATCCGGCCGTACATCGGAGCACGGTTCCCGCTGGCCGAAACGGCGGCGGCGTTGCGGCATGTGGCCGACCGGAAGGTGTTGGGCAAGGTCGTCATCGACATCTGACTTGTCACGGCGTGACGATGTCGAAGCTCGGGTCGGGCTGATCGAGCACACCGAGCAGGGCCTGGAGCGCTGCCTGGTTGCCGGATATCTGCAACCCGGGCGAGGAGAAATCACCCATCGCCGCGGACAGCAGCCGAAACTTGCTGTCCAGTTGAACCGTGACCGATGCCGTCGCCGGATCGGCCGCCACTTTGCGGTAGACCAGCACGCCGTTGCGCAGGGTGAGCCGGTAGTTGGTGGCAAGATCGGCGAAGGCGAGATCGATGGCGAGGTCGAGATCCCAGCTGCGCGGGCCGTCGACCCGGATCGCGAGGCTGTCGAAGATCTGCTCGGGCGTCAACTGGGAGAGCATGGTGGGCGAGGCGACCTGCGCCGCGGTGCCGAAGTTACCGCCCCGCAATTCCGTTGCGCCACTGAGGAAGAAGTTGCGCCACGTCGCGTTCTCGGCCCCATAGGCCAGCTGCTCGAGGGTGTCGGCGTAAAGCGTGCGGGCGCCCTCGTGTGCGCTGTCGGTGAAGATCGCATGATCCAGTAGCGTTGCCGCCCAACGGAAGTCGCCGGAGTCAAAGGCTGACTGGGCCAGGCCGACAACCCGGTCGATCCCACCGATCGCCTCGACGTAGCGCGGCGCGAGCGCCTCCGGGGGATGCGGCCACAACCGCGCCGGGTTGCCGTCGAACCAGCCCATGTAGCGCTGATACACGGCCTTCACGTTGTGGCTGACCGACCCGTAATAGCCGTGGGTGTGCCACGCACGTTCGAGCGCCGGCGGCATCCGGAACATCTCGGCGATCTCGATCCCGGTGTAGCCCTGGTTGAGCAGCCGCAGCGTCTGGTCGTGCAGATAGGCGTACATGTCGCGCTGCAGCGACAGGAACTCGACGATGCTGTCCCTGCCCCAGGTCGGCCAGTGATGGGAGGCGAACACCACGTCGGCGCGGTCGGCGAAGGTGTCGATCGCCTCGGTGAGATAGCCGGACCAGGCGTGCGGATCGCGCACCAGTGCTCCCCGCAGGGTCAACAGGTTGTGCAGGTTGTGGGTGGCGTTCTCCGCCATGCACAGCGCGCGGAACCGCGGGAAGTAGAAATGCATTTCGGCCGGCGCCTCGGTGCCGGGCGCCATCTGAAACTCGATCTCCACCCCGTCGATGGTGTGCGTCTCACCGGTCTCGCGAATGTCGATGGTCGGCACGATGATCGCCACTTCGCCGGTCGACGGGGCCTGGCCCAGCCCGCAGCCCACCTGGTCGCGCGGACCGCGGGGCAGCATGCTGCCGTACATGTACGTCGCCCGCCGCGTCATGGCCGGGCCGGCGTACACGTTCTCCTGCACCGCATGCTCGACAAAACCGTCCGGCGCCAACACGGCCACGGCGCCGGCGTCCACGTCCGCCTGCGAGGTGACGCCCAGCACGCCGCCGAAGTGGTCGACATGGCTGTGGGTGTAGATCACCGCGACGACGGGCCGGTCGCCCCCGCGGTGGGTGCGATACAGCGCCAGCGCGGCCGCGGCGACCTCGGTGGACACCAGCGGGTCGATGACGATGATCCCGGTGTCGGTCTCGACCAACGTGACATTCGAGATGTCGAGACCACGGACCTGATAGATCCCCGGAACCACTTCGTAGAGTCCCTGTTTGGCGGCCAGCGTCGACTGCCGCCAGAGACTGGGATGCACCGATGTCGGCGCCGCGCCGCCGAGGAACGAGTAGGCGTCGTTGTCCCACACCACGCGGCCGTCGGCCGCCTTGATGACGCACGGGGACAGGGCGGCGATGAATCCGCGGTCGGCGTTGTGAAAGTCGGTGTCGTCATCGAATGGCAGGGCGTGTGCGCGATGCGCCGCCTCGATGACTGCGGTGGGGGGTTTGCGCTGCACGCCAATACATTGCCATTGGCGCGCCATTCCGTACTAGAGGTTCTTGTCAAGTGACTAACGAACACAGAAACAATTACCCGGAACTCTAGATCTTCGGTCCAGTTAACCCTCATACTGCCCACACGGCCCTCAATGCCGAGGGTCGCAACTTTCGGGCAAAGGAGAACACGTGAAGCGTGGACTGATGGTCGCGGTGGCCGGAGCAGCAATTCTGGCCGCCGGCATTTCCGGCTGTTCCAGCAATAAGTCGAGTTCAGGCGGTTCTGGCACCAGCTCCGCGGTGAACACCTCGGCGGGCGCTGCCAGCGGAACCAAGGTCCTCATCGACGGCAAGGACCAGAACGTGAGCGGCTCGGTGGTGTGCACGACCGCCGGCGGCAACGTCAACATCGCCATCGGTGGTGCCGCGACCGGAATCGCCGCCGTGCTCACTGACGCCAACCCGCCCCAGGTGAAGTCGGTTGGACTGGGCAACGTCAACGGTGTGACGCTCGGCTACACCTCCGGGACCGGCCAGGGTAACGCCTCGGCCGAGAAGAACGGCAACAGCTACAAGATCACCGGCACGGCCACCGGCGTCGACATGGCCAACCCGATGCAGCCGGTGAACAAGCCGTTCGAAATCGACGTCAACTGCTCTAGCTAATCGAGGATGCGGGCGGTTGCCACCCGTTGAGTGGCAACCGCACCGTGAACTCGGTATGGCCGGGTGAGCTGTCCACGGTGATAGTCCCGTTGTGCGCCTTGACCACCGCGGACACGATCGCCAGGCCCAGCCCGGTGCTTCCGCCCTTGCGGGACCGCGAGGTGTCGCCGCGGGCGAAGCGCTCGAACACTTCGGATTGAAGCGCCGCCGGGATCCCGGGGCCGTTGTCGATGACCCGCAGCACGGTGTGCGCCGGCTCGGTGCTCAACCGCGTTGTCACGACGGTGCCCGCGCCGGTGTGCAGGCGGGCGTTGGCGAGCAGGTTCGCCAGCACCTGGTGCAGGCGGGCCGCATCGCCGGTGATGATCACGGGTTCCTCGGGCAGGTCGAGTTCCCACTGATGGTCCGGTCCGGCGACATGCGCGTCGTTGACGGCGTCGACCGCCACCCGCGACATATCGACCGGTTCGCGTTCCAGCGGCCTGCCGGAGTCCAGCCGGGCCAGCAGCAGCAGGTCCTCGACCAGTCGCGTCATCCGTTCCGTCTCGGAGGCCACCCGGCTCATCGCGTGCGCCACCGCCTCCCGGTCGTCGCCCATCCGCTGGGTGAGTTCGGTGTAGCCGCGGATCGCGGCGAGCGGCGTGCGCAGTTCGTGGCTGGCATCGGCGACGAACTGGCGGACACGGGTCTCGCTGGCCTGCCGGGCCGACAAGGCGGCCGCAATGTGATCGAGCATCCGGTTGAGGGCTGACCCCAGCTGGCCCACCTCGGTGTACGGGTTCGCGTCGGATTCACGCACGCGGAGCGGCAGCTCGACCTCACCGCGATCCAGCGGCAGGTCGGCCACCCGGCTAGCGGTCTGCGCGACCCGGCGCAACGGCGCCAGCGCCCGCCGGATGATGATGACCCCGGCGATCGTCGCGGCGGCCAGCGCGACCGCGGTGACGATCGCGAAAATGATCAGCATCCGGATCAAAGTGGCGTCGACGTTGGCCATCGAGAGGCCGGTCACGATGGTGTCACCCCCGTTGCGGCTCGGGGCGGCGACCACCCGATACCGGCCGAGCCCGTCCAGGTTCAGGGTGACCGGAGCGCGGCTGCCCGCGATCTGCTCCAACTGAGACTGGGCGGCCGGGCTCAGCGCGGCCCGGGTGCCGCTGCTGGTGAGGTAGCCGGCGTCGACGGTTTTGCCGTGGTTGACCACCGCGGCCACCATGCCCGCCGGCTGACCGGGGGCGTCCAGAAACCGCGGGCCAGGACCCGGCCGCGGGTAGTAAGAGTGTTCGTGCCGCGGGCGGTTCGGCTCGGGGTACATCAGCGCCGAGCGGAAAGACGTGCCGGCGAGTTGTCCGTCGAGCTGCTTCACCAGGTGGTGATTGAGCGCCAGCTCGGTCACCGCAGTGATGCCGACGCACACGATGGCCAACACGACGATCTGCCCGACCAGCAGCCGCAGCCGCAGGGACCAGGCCCGCCGTGAACTGGCCAACGGTCGCGACCCGCTGCTGAACAACCGTCGCGACCCGCTTCGCCCGGCTTCGCCGCGCTCGCGATCGCTCCCAGCCAACGGTCGCGACCCGCTTCGCCCGGCTTCGCCGCGCTCGCGATCGCTCCCAGCCAACGGTCGCGACCCGCTTCGCCCGGCTTCGCCGCGCTCGCGATCGCTCCCAGCCAACGGTCGCGACCCGCTTCGCCCGGCTTCGCCGCGCTCGCGATCGCTCCTAGCGCGCGGGCTTGAGGACATAACCCGCGCCACGCAGCGTGTGGATCATGGGCTCGCGACCGCTGTCGATCTTCTTGCGCAGATACGAGATGTACAGCTCGACGATGTTGGACCGGCCGCCGAAGTCATAACTCCACACCCGGTCGAGGATCTGGGCCTTGCTGAGCACCCGCTTGGAGTTGCGCATCATGAACCGCAGCAACTCGAACTCGGTGGAGGTCAACGAGATCGGCTCGCCGCCGCGGGTGACCTCGTGGCTGTCCTCGTCGAGGACCAGATCGCCGACCACCAGTTGCGCGCCGCTGTCCAGCGTCGTCACCCCGGTGCGCCGCAGCAGGGCCCGCAGGCGCAGCACCACTTCTTCGATGCTGAACGGTTTGGTGACATAGTCGTCGCCGCCGGCGGTCAACCCCGCGATGCGGTCCTCCACGGCGTCCTTGGCCGTCAACAGCAACACCGGCAGCTGGGGGT
>NZ_LZJB01000490.1:0-808 GCF_001666895.1 Mycobacterium sp. E3298 | reverse complement strand
CAACAACCCGGTATCGCCAGACGCTCCGATGGAGGTCCTGACCCAGTCCCGGCTGCCGTTGATCGTCGCCCTGGCGGCTCAAGCAGAACTACCTCTTCGACATGCGCACGATCCGGCGCGGCAAGGTTGCCGACGAGGGCCTGCGATTCGCGAAGAAGCGTGCGCCGGTTGCGGTTTAGGGTTTGACGACGACTATTCCGTCGTCGTCGCTGTAGGCGATCTCGCCGGGCACGAAGGTTACGCCGCCGAGCGCGATCTCGACATCGCGCTCACCGGCGCCCGTCTTGCTGCTCTTGCGGGGATTGGTGCCCAGCGCCTTGATGCCGATGTCGAGACCGCGCAGCGCGGCCGCGTCACGCACGGCACCGTTGACGATGAGGCCCGCCCAGCCGTTCGAGCGGGCCAGCTCGGCGATGACGTCTCCGACCAGCGCCGAGTGCAGGGAGCCGCCGCCGTCGATGACCAGTACCCCGCCCGCACCTGGCTGGGAGAGAACCGATTTCAGCAATGCGTTGTCTTCGAAGCAGCGCACCGTGCTGATGGCTCCGGCGAATTCGGACCGGCCACCGAACTGGCGGAACTGGACGTCGCAGCTGCGTACGTCGGGGCCGATGTCGTCGACGAGGTCGGCGGTTGGCTGGAATGACACGGTCACGTCTGACACCGTAGCGGCTCGGTGGCGGGTCAGCGGCGCCGCAGCTGCCGGATCAACAGGATCGCCAGGAGGCTGACCGCCAGGGCGACGATCAACGGCAGCCGGGACTGGGTCAGGACCTCCATCGGAGCGTCTGGCGAAACCGGGTTGTTG
>NZ_LZJB01000489.1:0-1175 GCF_001666895.1 Mycobacterium sp. E3298 | reverse complement strand
GCAGCACGTCCTCACCGGGATACAGCTCGACCGGCACGACGGGATCCGCGTGCCGGTGCGTCGCCGCGGCCGCGGCGAGCTCGGGCAGCTTCTCGTCGAGGAAACCCGTGCTCACCCAACCGGATTCGATTTGTGGTTGGGACAGCAGCTCGCGCAGGAAGTCGATGTTGGTACGGACGCCCTCGATGCCGAACTCCGCCAGGGCGGTGCGGGCCTTGCGCAGCGCCGCCTGCGGCGACGACCCGTGTACGTGGGCGACGACCTTCGCCAGCAGTGAGTCGTAGTGCGGGCTGACGACCAGTCCGGCCCGGCCGTAGGTGTCGACGCGGATTCCGGGGCCGCTCGGCGGCGAGAACACGGTGAGGGTGCCGGCCGCGGGCACAACCGACAAGTCCGGGGCGAAGGTCTCCATGTTCACCCTCGCCTGAATGGCGATGCCACGGTGCGCGGCGGGCTCGCCCATGACTTCGTTGCCGTCGGAGGCGATGCCGGCAGGGAGCCCGAGCTGGTAGAAGGAGGCGCCCCCGGCGATCGCCAGCTGGACGGCCACCAGGTCGAACCCGGTCGTTTCCTCGGTGACGGTGTGCTCGACCTGAATCCTCGGGTTGACCTCGAGGAACACGAACTCCTCACCGGCCACCAGGAATTCGACCGTGGCCAGCCCGCGCAGCCCGACCCGCGCGCACAACCGGACCGCCGCCCGGTGCAGGTCATGCCGCAGCGCCTCGGAAAGCCCTTGGGCGGGTGCGATTTCGACGAGTTTCTGATAACGCCGCTGGATGCTGCAGTCACGGTCGCCGAGCGCGAGCGCGCGCGTCTGGTGTCCCGCGGGCGCAGCGACCACCTGCACCTCGATGTGCCGCGCGCCGTCGAGGCGCGCCTCGGCGAACAGCGCCGGATCTCCGAAGCCCAGTTGCGCCTCCGCGGCGCATTGTTGGTACGCGGCGGCGATCTCCTCGGCGCTGCGCACCGTGCGCATCCCCCGGCCACCCCCTCCGGCGAGCGCCTTGATCATGACGGCGCCGCCCTGCGCGGCGAAGAACGCCTCGATGTCCGCGATGCTGCTCGGTCCGTCCGTGGCGGGCAACACCGGCACCCCGGCCGCGACGGCGGCGCCGCGGGCGGCGGACTTGTTGCCCACGAGTTCGAGCACGTCGGCGTCCGGTCCGACGAAG